>NZ_CALRZC010000027.1:0-56249 GCF_943372545.1 Variovorax sp. YR752
CGAACGATGTGCTGACGCGGCCCGGCATGTATGCCGTCATGCCGGGCCAGCAGGCCACTGCGCCCGTCAGCGGTGTGGAGGCTGGCAGCCGAATCTGGCTGGCCGGTGGCCCCGGCCTGGCGGCCGGCTGGTACACCTTGCTGCCTGCGCGCTACGCCCTGCTGCCCGGCGCCTTTGCCGTGCAGGCCACCGGCAAAGCCTGGGCGGGCGAGGCCGCGCCCGGCTTCGCCACGCGCGACGGCAGCATCATCATGCAAGGCAAGAACAGCAACGCCTACGGCCACAGCGAAGATGCGCAAGCCTCTGTCTGGCGCGTCATGTCCGGCAGCACCCTGCGCAAATACAGCGAATACAACGAAGCCTTCGCCAACGACTTCTTCTCATCGGACGCCTTCAAGCTCACGCAATACCGCTTGACGGGGCAGGACGTGGTGACCCCGCGCCTGTCGCGCGACGGCGGCGCTGTCGTGTTCGAAGCCACCACGCGCCTGACGCTGGACGGCACGCTGCTGTCGCAGGCCGACAAGGGCGGGCGCGGCGGCTTGGTCGACATCGCCGGCAAGAAGATCGCCATCGTCGGTGCCGGCCGGGACGCAGGTACGTTGCAGGCAGACGGCTACCTCACGATCGATGCCACCAGCCTCTCGAATTTCGGTGCCGGCAGCCTGCTGGTGGGCGGCACGCGCAAGGGAGACCTGTTGGGCACGCAACTCGACGTGACGGCCACTGACATCGTCGTGAGAAACGGCACCGGCTCCGAATTGTTCGCCCCGGAGATCATCCTGGCCGCCACCGACAAGGTCGCCGTGGACGCCGGCAGCCTCGTCAGCGCCAAGGGCACGGGCGCCAGCAGCAGCGGCAACCTGATCATGAAGCCGCAGCAGGCTGCGGTCTACGACAGCAAAGGCACACCCGACACCGCCGACGATGTTCTGGTGACGCCGGCCAAAGACTGGGGTGCGTTGATTCGCGTGGCCAATGGCGAGGCGATCAAGGTCGTCCGCCAGAACGTGGACACCACGCAAGGCGGTGTGGTCACCATCGGTGCCGGCGCAGTCCTGAACGGTGGAGAATCCCTGCTGATCGACGCCACGCGCACCACGGAGCTTGCGGCATCGGCGCAGATCTCAGGCGTTGACCTCTCGGTGGCCGCCGGCCGCATTGGCTTCGGCGGCGGCGGCAGCGGCATGGTGCTGGACAGCGCCGGTCTGGCCCAGTTGGCCCACTCAAAACACCTGACCCTGCGCAGCTACTCGAGCTTTGACTTCCACCAACCGGTCGATCTCGGTGCGGCGGGCCTGGCTTCATTGACCTTCGACGGCGCAGCCTTCACCGGTCATGGCGGCGACATCGTCATCAAGGGCGACACGATTGCACTGGAGAACAGCGGCGCCAACCTGGCCGCAACAGGCAACGGTACCGGCAGCTTCACGCTGGACGCCACCACCCTGGTCCTGGGGGCGGGCCAGAAGAACTTCGCCGGCTTCAATCGCATTGCCCTGGGTGGCCGTGATCAGATCGTCGGTACTGGCAAAGGCGGCATCGACACCGGCGCCATCGCGCTGACCTTGAACACCCCGCTGCTCACAGGCCGTGGCGGTGCCGCACAAAGCATCACCACCACCGGTGCATTGCAAGTCCTGGCAACAGCAGGGGGTGATTCAGCCCCACAAGATCTGCAGGACAGCCTCGGTTCACGCCTGAGCCTGTCCGGCGCCAGCATTGTGTTCGGCGGCCGCGCTGTTGCGCTTGGCGGCAGCGTCGACATGACGGCGACTGCCGGCAGCCTGACCTTGGGCGATGGCGCGCAGATCGATGTCGGCGGC
This sequence comes from Variovorax sp. YR752, assembly GCF_943372545.1. NCBI lineage: Bacteria > Pseudomonadati > Pseudomonadota > Betaproteobacteria > Burkholderiales > Comamonadaceae > Variovorax > Variovorax sp. YR752. The sequence continues at coordinate 1,827 of NZ_CALRZC010000027.1, forward strand.
TTTGCCAAACAGTTCTTCGACGTGGCCGCGTATGCCGATGCGGGAAGCATCAAGCTCTCGGCCGTGGGCGGCGACGTCCGGCTCGATAGCGGCAGCACTCTGAATCTTGCTGCTCACAAGGACGGCGGCAACGCCGGCGCCTTGAATGTCGCGGCCGCCAACGGCGGCACCGTCGTGCTGGACGGCACGATCAATGCACGAGCGGGCACGGGCGGCAAAGCCGGTGCCTTCTCGCTCGATATTGCCGAGCTGGCCGGCTTCGCCAGCTTCAGCCAACGTTTGAACGCTGCGGGCTTTAACCGCTCACGGCAGTTCCGCATCCGCCAGGGCGATATCACGCTGGACGGCACCACCACGGTGGAAGACTTCGGCCTGACCACCGACCAGGGCAGGATCACGATTGCCGGCACCGTCGATGCAAGGGCCGCTTACGGCGGCGCCATCCGCATCACCGGCGGCAATGGGGTGACGATGAATGCCGGCGCGCAGCTGTTGGCGGGCGCCACCGGTGAGCTTGGCAGCGGCCGCGTCACCCTTGAAGCGGCAGGCGGGCAACTGGACCTGCAGGGCGGCGCCATCAACGTGGCCGGCAACGAAGGCGGCAAGGTCAGGCTGCGTGCGCAGCAAAATGCCGCCCACAACGACCTCAACGCCACCGCCGTCAACGTCAGCATCGCCGGTGCGCGCTCGGCGGTGCTCGAAGGCGTTGCCACCTACAACAGCAGCACGGTCGACTCCGTCAAGGCCGCTGCAATTGCCGATGCCAACCAGTTCAGTGCTGCGGCGCCCGCTGTGGCGGCACGCCTGGGCACCCGCCTGGCCGTCATGCCCGGCATCACGATCGAAAGCGTCGGCGACCTGGCCATGAACAGCGACTGGAACCTGCGCAGCGACTTTGCCAACGCCAGGGAAGGCACGCTCACGCTGAGGGCTGGTGGCAACCTGGTCGTCAATGGTCACTTGAGTGACGGCTTTGACACCGCCGACCGCGCAAGCAAGCTGCAGGAAGGCGCTTCGTGGAACCTGCGCCTGGTCGCAGGCGCCGACCTGGACTCGGCCCACACGCTGGCGGTCAAGCCGCTGGCGGCGCAAACCGCGGGCAGCGGCAGCATCACCGTCGGCACGGCCGACACCAACCCGGACGCCGCCGTAGACAACGGCGCAGGCAAGCTGGTTCGCACCGGCACCGGTGACCTCGAGGCGCGTGCGGGCAGAGACCTGACGCTGGCGCACAAGGAGTCGGTGATCTACACGGCTGGACGCAAGGACATGACGGCCTGGAGCGACTTCACGACGGCCAATGCGGCCGCGATCTACGGCACTGACGGCGGCAACCTGGACATCAGTGCGCAGGGCAGCGTCGTGGCGCAGCCGGCCGGCCAGCGATTTACGGAGTGGTTGAACCGGCAGGGTGCCCTCAACCCGCAGGGCTACTTCGGTGAATACGAGAGTGGTGAGTACGGTACGCGGCCGGACGGCACCTGGGGCCCTCTGACGCTGCGCCCCGAGCAATCGAGCTGGTGGGTCAACCATGGCGCGTTCAAACAGGGTGTGGGCGCGCTGGGTGGCGGCAACGTGACGGTCAACGCCGGCGGTGACCTGGGCAACCTGGTGGTGGTGTTGCCGACGACCATGCGCATGCGCGGCGGCCGCTCGGCCACCGAAGCGATGGCGATGGAAGTGCGCAACGGCGGCACCCTGACGGTCGAGGCCGGCGGCGCGATACGCGGGGGGCAGTACTACGTGGCACGAGGCGCCGGCGATATCAAGGCCGGTGAAACGGCGGTCGGCAACACGGTATCGGTCATATGGAACGAAGGGGCCGTTGATAGCCGTACCTACACCTTTTCTGTGGCACCGGTATTGGCTTTGGGTGATGCCACCCTGAAGGTGCGCACGGCGGGCGACTTGCGCGTGCAGACGGTGGTGGACCCTCTCCTTGTCCGCTATGGTGACGACGGGAGCGGTGCAGGTGCTTTGCCGAAACTGGATTACGGCGCTTACATGAGCGGCTACACAGATCGCACGGCACTCAAGCTGGTGTCCACCGGCGGAAATATCACGTTTGTCAACCAGCCCGAATTCATATTCCACGACCTGTCCCTGCGCTTCGGCGACACGGGCCAGAACAACCTGATCGGCGCGGGTGGCAACCGCTTCCCGGCGCGCACAGCTGCTTTTGCCATGAACGGCAGCCTTGAAATACAAGGGCCTTTGTGGGTCATGCCAGCCGCGACGAACGATGTGCAATTCATTGCGCAAGGTGACATACGCTTTGCGACACAGAATCGCGAAGCTCTTTTTCAGTTGGGCAGTCGCGGGGACTTGGAAGCGCAGCTGGCCATGCCCCGTGCCACACCCGGCATGTTGCCTTCCGCGTTCTTGCCCAGCGCTGGAGCCACGGGTTCTGAGGCGATGGAAAGGTTGCTTGCCAACCAGATGGGGTCCCATGTCATCGCTACCTCGCTCAACAATCCGGATGTGTTGCCGTTGGCAGGCGACTTTGAACCGAGCCGCATGTATGCCGGACAGGGTTCCATCCTGGGGCTTGACCTGACGACCAATGAGCAAACCTGGGTGCGGGCCGGGACCGATATCCGCGGCGTGCGTGTCAATGCGCGAAATGTGCGTGCCAGCGACGTGACCTTGCTGGAGGCCGGCAACGATTTCCTGGCCATGGCGAACGTGCGTGCTGCAACGCTGAACATGCCCGAGGATACGGGCAGCATTGCGATACAAGGGCCCGGCACCCTGGTGCTGTCCGCCGGGCGTGACGTCTATGCCGACAACCTGAAGGTCCAGACCCTGGGCAACCAGCAATATGACCTGAACAACCGCCCCATGGCCGGGACGCAGATCAAGGGCCTGCCCGAGCAGGGTGCCTCGATCACGGTGATGGCGGGCATGAACGGCGCGGTGGGCTACGGCGCGTTCGCCAGCGCCTACCTTGACCCGTCGAGGGTGGCATCCATGCCTTCGTACCTTCAAAGCGCCGGCGCCGACGGCAGCGTGCTCCCGGCCTACCTGACCGATCGGGTCGAGACCCGCCCCGGCGGACAGGAAAAGACCGTGCGCCGCGGCCTCGTGTCGTACATGAAGGACATGACCGGCGAGACGCTGGCACCGCTCGACGCCTGGGCGCGTTTCCAGCAATTGCCTGCGCTCGCGCAGCAGCAGTTCCTGCGGCAGATCTACCTGATCGAACTGCGCGAAGCGGGGCGCGACCAGAACGAACCGGGCACCGGCGGACTGCCGCGCAACGGCGGCTACAACCGCGGCTACGCGGCCATCAAGACGCTGTTCCCGGGCGACGACTGGAAGGGCGACGTCGCGGCCAACAAGCTCATGCTGCGCACGATGGCCGGCGGCGACATCGACGTGCTCACGCCCGGCGGTGGCCTGCAGGTGGCGGCGCTGGGGGCCACGGTGCCGGCCGGCTATGGCCTGGTGACGCTGGCCTCGGGGCACATCGGCATCTTCGCGAAGGACGACGTCACGGTGAACCAGTCGCGCATCCTGTCCTTCGTGCCCGAGGTCACCCAGCAGGGCAGCGACCAGATCATCTGGGCCACCGACGGCGACATCGATGCGGGCCGCGGCTCCAAGACGCTGCGCGTGCCGTCGGCACCCGAGGTGGTCACCGACCTGGACGGCGTGACCGTGATTCGCGAGAAGTCGGACATGAGCGGCAGCGGCATCGGCACGGTGGGCGACGGCGACGTCGATCTGGTCGCGCCGCGCGGCACCGTGAACGCCGGCGATGCGGGCTTGCGTGTGGCGGGCAACCTGAACATCGCGGCGCTGCAGGTGCTCAACGCGGACAACATCCAGGTGAAGGGCGAGACCAAGGGCCTGCCGGTGATCGCGGCAGTGAACATCGGCGCGCTCACCAACGCGAGCGCTGCCGCTGCGCAGGCGACGGCCGCGGCGCAGGACGCGGTGCAGCGCGAGCGCACGGCTGCGCGGCAGGCGCTGTCGTCGGTCTTCACGGTGCGTGTGCTCGGCTTCGGCAACGAGCCTGCACAAGAAGGGCGCGACGCACCGTTGCCGCGCTCGGGGCTGCAGTCCGGGGCGCAGCTCGACTACGACCCGCAGAACCCCGTGCAGGTGGTGGGCATGGGCCGCAAGATCGACCCGAAGCACTGGGCCGGCCTGAGCAGCGACGAGCGTCGTCGCCTGCAGCAGGACCGCTAGGCGGGCAGGGGCGCATGTCATGGCATCCCATGTCCTTTGCGAAGCGGAAGCACCGGCGGGCGAGGAAGCGGCCAACGAGCCGCTGGACGAAGCGCAGCGCCGCCTCGCGCTGCAGGTTTTTCTGTGCGCCAACTACGACGGGCTGCGACGCCAGCTGACCCGCCATCTGGGCTGCGCCGACATGGCCAGCGAGTGCCTGCACGAGGCCTGGCTGCGGCTGGGCCATCTGGAGGTGCGCGCGCCGGTGCAGAACCCCAACGCCTACATCTATCGCGTGGCCTGCAACCTGGCGATGGATCGTTTGCGCGGCGAGAGGGCGTGGCGCTACGTGGACGACCCGCACACCGCGGTCGACGCGGCGATCGACCACGCGCCGGGGCCCGAGGACATGGCCGAAGTGCGCGCCGAGGTCGGGTCGGTCGACCGCGCGATGCAGGGCCTGCCGCGGCGTCACCGGGCGGTGCTCGAGGCCTTGCGCATCGAGGAGAAGACACGCCAGGAGGTGGCCTCCCATTACGGGCTGTCGCTGCGCACGGTGGACACCGTCCTGCGTCAGGCGCTGGACCATTGCGGCGCGATGACGGGGCGCGCGGTGCTGGCCGGCGTCGGCACACCCCGACGGGCCGTGGTGTCGCCCCGGCTGGCCGCCTGAGCGGCAAGTGGCACTTGCGGCACCGCGGTGCCGCTTGCCACGGCACGCGCAATGTCACGACACTGTGGGCTTGTTCGTCAAGACAGTTCAACCACAGGAGCGTTCTTCATGCAGGCCATGTTCCCAACAATGGAAACCGACGACGACACCCCGCCCGCGGCCACGGCCGAGCCGCGCAATTCCTACCTCGAGGAGAAAGCCTTCAAGTCGCGCACGCTGCTGATCTTCGGCAGCATCACCGACAGCGTGGCGGCCGATGTCACGCGCCGGCTGATCGCGCTCGATGCCGACAGCGGCGACAAGCCCATCGACATCCTAGTGAGTTCGCCGGGCGGGCACCTGGAGTCGGGCGACGCCATTCACGACGTGGTGCGCTTCATCAGCGCGCCGGTGCACATGATCGGCACCGGCTGGGTCGGCAGCGCGGCCACGCACCTGTTTCTTGCGGCGCCGCGCGAGCGCCGCGTGTGCCTGCCCAACACGCGCTTCCTGATCCACCAGCCCAGCGGCGGTGCGGGCGGGCAGGCGACCGACATCGCCATTCAAGCGCAGGAAATCCTCAAGGCCCGTCAGCGCATCGCGCACGAAATTGCGCGCGAAACCGGCAAACCCCTCGAGGTGGTGCTGGCCGACATTGAGCGCGACCGCTGGCTGTCGGCCACGGAGGCCGTCGAGTACGGGCTGGTCTCGCGCATCGTGCAGCGCAAGACCGAACTGCGACCGGCCTGATCAGGCCTTGGGCTTGTAGGCGACGACGTCGATCTCGACCTTCGCATCGACCATGAGGCGCGCCTCGGTGGTCGAGCGTGCCGGCTTGTTCTCACCGAAGTAGCTCATGTAGACGCGGTTGAAGGCACCAAAGTCGCGCGCGTCGTGCAGCCAGACGGTGCTCTTGCACACGTCGTCGAGCGTAGCGCCGGCCAGCGCGAGCACGGTCTTGAGGTTCTCCATCACCTGGCGCGTCTGCACCTCGATGCCGCCCGCCACGATTTCGCCCTGCGCGTTGGCGGGCACCTGGCCCGACACGTAGACGAAATCGCCCGCGCGCACAGCGGGGGAGAAGGGACGTGCCTGGCGGTCGGAGGCGATGGGCGGGGCGCCGAGGTATTCGAGGGGCATGGGAACTCCTGTGATGTGAGGGTTGAGTGGAGGCGGGTGAGGCCTCAGTATCCGTCTGATTTGAAAGACTTTTTCAGAATAACCCTTGATCAAGGGTTAACACGGATGATTTGGCACGAAGTCTGCTTCAAAGTCCGGGTCAGAAAGAAAATTTCTTTCATAAATCAGCCCGACCCCACGAAGGAGTTCTCCATGTCCCACGCCGGTCTTGTTGTCCAGCGCCTGCCCCGCCTGTCGAAGCGCAGCCTGCTGGGAGCTTCCCTGCTCGCGATGCTGTGTGCCGCACTGCCTCACCCGAGCGCTCAGGCCCAAGGCCCGCGCAACTTCGCCACGCTGGCGATGGTGGCCGAGCCGCAAACGCTCGACCCGATGGCCTCCACGGCCGACCTGGTCGGAACCATCATGCAGCACGTGTACGAGACGCTCTACACCTTCGACGCCAAGTGGAATGTGGTGCCGATGCTGGCCGAGACGATGCCGAAGATCTCGGCCGACGGCAAGACCTATGCGATCACGCTGCGCAAGGGCGTGGCGCTGCACAACGGACGCGAGCTCACCGCCGACGACGTGGTCGCCAGCCTGCAGCGCTGGATGGACCAGTCGCCGCGCGGCAAGGCCGTGGGCAAGGAAATCGAGAGCCTCAAGGCCAAGGGCCCGCTGGGCGTGGAGATCGTGCTGAAGGCGCCGTATGCGCCGCTGCTGTCGCAGCTCGCGCTGCCCAGCGGCATGGCGGCCATCATGGCCAAGGACTCGATCGCTTCGCCGCTGAAAGACTTCGTCGGCACCGGCCCCTACAAGTTCAAGGAGCGCCGCCCCGACCAGTTCGTGCTGCTCTCGCGCTTCGACAAGTACGCCGCACGCAAGGAGCCCGCGAGCGGCTACGGTGGCAAGCGCGAAGCGGCCATCGAAGAGCTGCGCTTCGTGCCCGTGCCCAACGCCAGCACGCGCGTGGAAGGTGCACTGGCCGGCCAGTACGACTTTGCCGACCTGCTGCCGGTGGAAGCCCTGCCGCGCCTGGAGAAGGCCGGCGGCAAGACGCTGCCGATCCTGACGCCGTCGTTCGGCTTCCCCTACCTCGTGCTCAACACCAAGGAAGGCGTGGCAGCGAGCCAGCCGGTGCGCCAGGCGATCCAGACCGCGCTGGGCCAGGGCGAGATGCTCGCGGCCGGCTTCGGCGACACGCGCTTCTTCGTGGCCGAGGCCAACCACTTCCCCAAGGGCTCGCCGTTCTACTCGACGGCCGGCGCCGACCAGTACAACCAGCGCAACGCCACCAAGGCGAAGGATGCTGCGGCCAAGGCCGGCTACAAGGGCGAGCCGATCCGCGTGCTTACCAGCCGTCAGTACGACTTCCACTACAACATGTCGCTCCTGATGGCCGAGCAGCTCAAGCGCGCCGGCTTCAAGGTCGACCTCAACGTGGTCGACTGGGCCACGCTGGTGCAGCGCCGCAACGACCCGAAGCTGTGGGACATCTACGTGACCCACTCCGGCCAGTTCCCCGAGCCCATGCTCTCGCCGCCGCAACTGGGCGACGGCGCGCCCGGCTGGTGGGATTCGCCCACCAAGAAGGCCGCGCTCAGCGCCTTCAACACCGAAAGCGACCCGGCCAAGCGCGGTGCGTTGTGGGGCAAGGTGCAGCAGGTGGTGTACGACGAGGTGCCGTACATCAACGTCGGCAAGTTCAACGGCCTCTCGGCCAAGAGCCCGGCGCTGGACAACTACCAGCCCGCGACCTGGCCGTTCTTCTGGAACGCGAAGATCAAGTAAGGCTGGAAGGACACCCGCCATGCCATCGCGTCGCCAACTTCTGCAAGCCAGCGCACTGGCCTCCGGCCTCGGAGCCTTGGGCCTCACCGCCTCTACTGTCCAGGCCGCCACCTCGTCCGGCCCGGTCTACGCCTATGTCGGCACCTACAGCGACGGCGGCAAGCCGTGGCGCGGTGGGCGCGGCCTCGGCGTGCACCAGTTCGTGGTCGACGGCGCGACCGGTGTGCTCAAGCCCATCCCCGGTGCACCACCGGCCGTGGCGAGCGCGGGCAGCGATGCCAAGCTGCGCAACCCTGCCTCGCTCGCGCGCCACCCGACGCTGCCGATGCTCTACGCGGCCAACGAGTTCGAGGCCGGCTCCGTCTCGGCCTTCCGCATCGGCGCGAACGGCGCGCTGTCGTTCGTGGCCGAGATGCCCTGCGGCGGCAAGGACCCGGCGTACGTCAGCGTGCACCCCGACGGCCGCTTCGTGTTCACCGCCAACTACGCCAGCGGCGATGTCAGCGTGATCGCACTGCGCGCCGACGGCACGTTCGACACCGACCGCGCCCCCGTCGTCTACAAGGACGTGGCTGCGTGCGGCGCCGCCACGCCCTGCAAGCCCGGCGCCGACGTCGTGCCGCTCATCGCACGCGTGCATGAGGGCTTTGCCACCAGCGACCACGACGGCCCGCACGCGCACATGGTGCAGGCCGACCCGGCCGGCAACTTCGTGCTCGTGGCCGACCTGGGGCTCGACCGCGTCATCTCGTACCGCTTCGATCGCGCCACCGGCGCGCTGAGCCAGCCGAGCACGGTGGCCGTGTCCGAGAGCTCGGGCGCGCGCCACTTCGCCTTCCATCCGAACGGCAAGTGGGTCTACCTCGTCAACGAAGAGGCCTCGACCATCGCCTTCCTGCGCTACGACGGCGCTACCGGCGTGCTCACGCTCGTGAGCGAAACCTCGGCGCTGCCCGCCGGCTTCAAGGGCACCAGCTACGCCTCGGGCATCCGCATGCTGCCGGGCGGCACGCACTTCGTGTCGCTCAACCGGCTGCACGATTCGATCTCGATCTTCAAGGTCGATGCCCGCACCGGCGCGCCCACGCTCGTGCGCGAAGAGTGGACGCGCGGCAACTACCCGCGCAGCTGCACGCTCGAGCCGAGCGGGCGCTTTCTCTACGTGTGCCACAACAAGCAGGGCGACAACGTGACCATCTTCCGCGTGAAGAAGAACGGCGACGTGCAGTTCACCGGCCAGTACGTGGCCGTCGGCAGCGCCGCCGCCATCGAGTTCTCGTCATGATCAAGAGCGGATCGCTTCGCTACATCGCTTCCCGCGCGGGCGGCATGCTCATCGTGCTGGCCCTCGTCGCCGTGCTGGTCTTCGTGCTCACCCGCGCCGCCTCGGGCGACCCCATCTCCGTGCTGTTGGGCGACCAGGCCACCGCTGCCGACATCGCCCGCGTGCAGAAGGACTACGGCCTCGATAAACCCCTGCCCGTGCAGTTCGGCTACTGGCTGCGCGAAGTGCTGCAGGGCAACCTGGGCACCTCGATCTTTTTGCAGCGCCCGGTCACGCAGGCGCTGTGGGAGCGCGCCGAGCCGACCACCTTGCTGGCGCTTCTGGCGGTGGCCATCGCGGCACTCATCGGCGTGCCCTGCGGCATCGTCTCGGCCGTGTTCCGTGGCCGTGTGGTCGACCAGTTCTTCACCGGCATCGCGATGCTGGGCGCCAGCATTCCGAGCTTCTGGATGGGCATCGTGCTGATCCAGATCTTCGCGGTGTCGTTCGGATGGTTCCCGGTCTCGGGCTACGGCGCGCCCGATGCGCCGTTCATGGAGCGGCTGCATGCGCTGGTGCTGCCGGCCACCGTGCTGGGCCTGTTGAACTCCGCGCTCATCATCCGCTTCACGCGCGCCTCGATGCTCGACGTGCTCGGTGAAGACTATGTGCGAACGGCCCGCTCCAAGGGCCTGAGCGAGAGCACGGTGGTGCTCAAGCACGCGCTGCGCAACGCCCTGGTGCCCATCGTCACCGTGATCGGCCTGACGGTCGCACTCATGATCGGCGGCGCCGTCATCACCGAGACCGTGTTCGGCCTGCCGGGCGTGGGCAATTTGGTGGTCAACGCCGTGCTGCGGCGCGACTACCCCGTCATCCAGGGCGCGCTGCTTGTGATTGCCGCGATCTATGTGCTCATCAATTTCTCGATCGACCTGCTGTACGCCGTCGTCGATCCGCGCGTGAAGGTCTGAACGATGCGCATGCCTCGAATGCTCCGCCAGCTGATGCACCGCCGCATCGTGATGGTCTCCGCCCTGGTGCTGCTGGTGATTGCCGTGCTCGCTGTCGGTGCGCCGCTGTTTGCGTCGGCCGACCCCAACGACACGGCAGTGTTGCAGCGCCTGAAGGCGCCCAGCGCCGAACACCTGCTCGGAACCGACGAACTCGGGCGTGACATGTACGCGCGCATCGTGCATGGCGCACGCTACTCGCTGGCCATTGCGGCGCTCACCGCCTTGGGCTCGGTCATCGCCGGCACGGTGCTTGGTTTGATGGCCGGGTTCTTCCGCCGCCTGGACACGCCGCTGATGCGCGTGGTCGACGCCATGATGTCCTTCCCCGACATCCTGTTGGCCATCGCGCTGGTGGCCATCCTCGGGCCGTCGCTGATGAACACCGTGCTCGCGCTGGTGCTGGTCTACACACCCCGAGTAGCGCGGGTGGTGCGGGCCTCGACCTTGGTGGTGCGCGAGCTGCTGTTTGTCGAAGCCGTGCGGGCTCTGGGCGTGCGCACCTCGCGCATCCTGTGGCGCCACATCCTGCCGAACCTGATGTCGCCGATCCTGGTGCAGGTGTCGTTCATCTTTGCGTACGCGATCCTGGCCGAAGCGGGCCTGTCGTTCCTGGGCGTCGGCGTGCCGCCCGAGATCCCCACCTGGGGCACCATGGTCGCGGGCAGCCAGCAGTACGCGCACCAGGCCTTCTGGGTCGTGCTGTTCCCGGGCCTGGCGATCATCTTCACCGCGCTGTCGCTGCAACTGCTCGGTGATGGTGTGCGCGACCTGCTCGATCCGAAGCTCAAGAAGACCTCGTGATGACGAACGCCACGAACACCCCACGTCTCACGGTCACCAACCTGAGCACCAGCTTTCCCACCGAAGACGGATTGATCCGTTCGGTGGCCGATGTGAGCTTCTCCATCCAACCCGGCAAGACCACCGCACTGGTGGGCGAATCGGGCTCGGGCAAGTCGGTCACCAGCCTCACGCTGATGCGCCTGCTGCCCAAGACCGCGAACGCACAGGTCAGCGGATCGGCTTCTTTCGTCACGCGCGAAGGCAAGACGCTCGACCTGCTGCAGATCGGCGAACGCGAGATGCGCTCGCTGCGCGGCAACCAGCTGTCGATGATCTTCCAGGAGCCGATGACCAGCCTGAACCCGGTGTTCACCATCGGCGAGCAGATTGCCGAGAGCGTGCGCCTGCACAAGGGGCTCGACCGCAAGGCGGCCTTGGCCCATGCGCTGCGCATGCTGGAGCTGGTCGAGATCCCCGCCGCGGCGCAACGCATCCACGAGTACCCACACCAGCTCTCGGGCGGCATGCGCCAGCGCGTGATGATTGCGCTCGCGATGGCCTGCGACCCGACGCTGCTGATCGCCGACGAGCCCACCACGGCGCTGGACGTGACCATCCAGGCGCAGATCCTCGAACTCATGCGCCGGCTTCAGGCCGAGACGGGCATGAGCATCCTGTTCATCACGCACAACCTGGGCGTGGTGGCGCACCATGCGGACGACGTGGTGGTCCTGTACTCGGGCCGCGTGGTCGAGCGTGCGCCGGTGCGGCCTCTGTTCGCGCAGCCCGAGCACCCGTACACGCAGGGCCTGCTGGCCTGCCTGCCGGGAAAGGCGCGGGTTCCTGGGCAACCGAAACCCAAGCGCTTGTTCGCCATTCGCGGGCAGGTGTCCAGCCCGCTCGCCCCGCCGCCCGGCTGCGCCTTCGAGCCGCGCTGCGACCAGGCACTGCCCGAATGCCGCAACGCCATGCCGCCGCTGATCGACATCCGCCAGGACCGCCAGGCGCGCTGCGTGCGCGTGCAGCCGGACCAGCCTTTGGTGAGAGTCGCATGAGAAGCGCACCGCCTGGCGTGTTGCTCCTTCCCCTTCCGGGGGAAGGCGGGGATGGGGGCAAGCGGCGTTCGTTCGGCGCAGTGCTTCATCCAGTGCCGTCGTGCCCCCACCCCAACCCTCCCCCGGAAGGGGAGGGAGCTAAGACCACAAGCCCACGATGACTATCGCCGTCCCCCTCATTGAAGTCCGAGGACTCAAGAAATACTTCGGCAGCAGCGACCGCCCCGTGCGCGCAGTCGACGACGTCTCGTTTGCCATCCACCCCGGCGAGACCCTCGGCCTGGTCGGCGAATCGGGCTCGGGCAAGAGCACCATCGGGCGAACCGTGCTGCGGCTGGTCGAGCGCACCGAAGGCCAGGTGCTCTACCGGGGCGACGACATCGGCGGCCTTTCGGGCGAGCGCATGCGCAAGCTGCGCAGCAAGCTGCAGATCATCTTCCAGGACCCGTACGCGAGCCTGAACCCGAAGATGCGCATCAGCGCGATCCTGGGCGAGGCGCTGTCCACGCACGGGCTGCACAAGGGCGCCGCGGCACGTGACAAGCGCATCGCCGAGCTGCTCGAAACGGTGGGCCTGCGCCCCGAGCATGCGAGCCGCTTCCCGCACGAGTTCTCGGGCGGGCAGCGCCAGCGCATCGGTGTGGCACGCGCGCTGGCTGTGGAGCCCGAGTTCATCGTGGCCGACGAGCCGCTGTCGGCGCTGGATGTGTCCATCCAGTCGCAGGTCATCAACCTGCTGGCCGACCTGCGCGAGCGCCTGGGCCTGACCATGCTCTTCATCTCGCACGACCTGGATGTGGTCGAGTACCTGTGCGACCGCGTGGTGGTGCTGTACCTGGGCAAGGTGATGGAGGTGGCGACCACCGACGAGCTGTTCGCGCGCCCCTCGCATCCCTACACGCAGGCGCTGCTGGCTGCGAGCCCGAAGCCCGACCCCGAGATGGCGACCGAGCGCATCGCATTGAAGGGAGACATTCCCAGCCCGATCTCGCCGCCCTCGGGCTGCGTGTTCCGCACGCGTTGCCCGCACGCCATCGAGGCTTGCGCGCAGACCGTGCCCAGCCTGGATGAGATTTCCCCCGCACACTACAGCGCCTGCATCCGCAAAGAACTGCTCTCCAACATCGCCGTTGCACGACCATGACCGACACCGCTTCTGCTACCCAAGACTTCATCGACCCGCTGCTGAGCGACCGTTTCAAGGGCTACCCGCGCACCCAGCCGCCGCGCCGGCGCAGTGAGGTTGGCGCCGCCGGCTGGAACGTGCTGGCCGGCGACCTGCCGCTGCCGCTGGCCGTGCTCAAGCGCGAGGCGCTGGAGCACAACCTCGCGTGGATGCAGGCGCGCGTGCGCGAATGGGGCATCGACCTGGCGCCGCACGGCAAGACCACCATGTCGCCGCAGCTGTTCCAGCGCCAGCTCGACGCCGGTGCCTGGGGCCTGACCTTCGCCACCGTCACGCAGCTGGCCGTGGGCGTCGCCGCCGGTGCGCGCCGCACGCTGATTGCCAACCAGGTGGTGAGCGACGAAGACCTGGCGGGCATCCAGCTGCTGCTGGCCGACCATGCCGACCTGCGCGTCGTGTTCCTGGTCGATTCGATCGCGCAGCTGGCGCTCATCGAAGACTGGTCCAAGCGCAACCCCGCGAGCGTGCCTTTCGAGGTGATGTTGGAAATCGGCGTGCAGGGCGCACGCACCGGCTGCCGCACGCACGACGAAGCCATTGCGCTCGCCACGCGGGTGCGCGCGAGCGACGCGGCCAAGCTCGTGGGCATCGAGACCTACGAAGGGCAGGGCGCCACGGGAGAGAGCGAGCCCGACACGGCCTACGCCACCACGCTGATGGACCGCGTCGAGGCCGTCGCCCGCCACTGCGACACGCAGCAACTGTTCGAGACCGACGAAGTGCTGGTCTCGGCCGGCGGCTCGGCCATCTTCGACCTCGTGGCCGGGCGCCTCAAGCCCGCGCTGGGTTCGCCGGTGCGCGGCCTGCTGCGCTCGGGCTGCTACGTCACGCACGACCATGGCTTCTACAAGCGCATGGTGAGCGTGGTCGACAAGCGCCTGGGTTGCGAATGCGGCGAGGGCCTGACACCGGCGATGGAAGTCTGGGCCAACGTGCAATCGCGGCCCGAGCCGGGCCTGGCGATCCTCTCGGTCGGCAAGCGCGACATCTCCTTCGACCTCTCGCTGCCCGTGCCGATCGCACGTGCGGCGCGTGGCGCGTTGCAGCCCCAGGGCGTGCCCGCCGGCTGGAAGATCACCGCGCTGAACGACCAGCATGCCTACCTGCGCTGGGACGAGAGCGAGGAAGCCGATGCACCCCAGGTCGGCGACCGCGTGGGCCTGGGCATCTCGCACCCCTGCACCACCTTCGACAAATGGCACTGGATGCCCGTGGTCGAGAACGACTACCGCGTGAGCGACGCCGTCGCCATGCATTTCTGAACATGAGCTCGCCCCCAGTCTTCGCGCACTTCGTGTCGCTTCGCCAACCCCCTACCGGGGGCAACACCTGCGGCCCGGCAAAGCCGGTTCCGCGGTGTTCCACGAAAAAGCGGCAGCGCACTCTGATCGTTCGTACCGCAGATCGTTCGGCATGCGGTGGAGTCACTGAATGAATCCCTCCTTGCTCAAGAGAATCGCCGAGGCGCGTGGCGACGCGCCGGCCACGCGGCGCGCGATTCTCGACCTGATCCTCGAAGACCCCGACCGCGCGCTCGAAGAGAGCTTCGAGCAGCTGGCCGAGCGCTCGCGCAGCTCGGTGCCCACCATCATGCGCACCTGCCGCGACCTCGGCTTTGCCGGGCTGCGCGAGTTCAAGCTCGCGCTCGCACAGGAACTGGCACTCGGCGGTTCGCCGCTGCACCGCCGCGTCAACATCGAAGACGCCGCCGACGAAGTGGTCAGCAAGATCGCACGCAGTGCCGCCGCCTCGGTCTCGGGCGTGCGCGGCCAGCTCGACATGCAGGTGCTCGACGGCGCCGTGCGCGCCATCGCGGCCGCACCGCACGTTGACCTGTACGGCGCGGGCGCCACCTCGTGGTTCATGGCGAGCGACCTGCAGGCGCGGCTGTTCCGCCTCGGCCTCTCGGCCAATGCCTGGGCCGACTACCACCTGCAGCAGGTGGCCGGTGCAGCGCAACGCCCGGGCGGCGTGGTCATCGCCATCTCGCACGTGGGCGGCATGCCCTCGCTGCTCGACGCCGTCGACATCGCGTGCGGGCAGGGCGCCCAGGTGGTCGCGATCACGCGGCCGGGCACCGCGCTCGCAGCCAAGGCCGACTTCCTCATCGGCCTGTCGGTGCCCGACGACGCCGTGATGCACGTGGGCATCGACGCCTACCTCACGCACCTCACCGTCATCGAGATCCTCACCGTGCTGGTGGCGCAACGCCGCGGCGAGCCCGCCGTGCAGCGCCTGCAGCGCGCACGCGAGGCCTTTCAACGCCATGGCATCGACGCCACCACGCACCCGCTGCAGAGCTGGGACGGCGGCGGCATCAACGCGAAAAAGGGAGACCGCGAACCATGAGCGACACCCCACCCGTGCTGCTCGAAGCCGGCCTCGTGGTCGACGGCTCGGGCGGCCCTTCATGGCCCGGCGACGTGCTGCTGCAGGGCGACCGCATCGTGGCACTCGGCGAAGGCCTGCGCACGCGGCTGCCTGAGGGACTGAACATCGCGGACGTCGACGTGGTCGACTGCCGTGGCAAGGTGATCGCCCCCGGCTTCATCGACGCCCACACGCACGACGACGCCATCGTGCTGCGCGACCCGCTGTGCCTGCCCAAGGTGTCGCAGGGCATCACCACCGTGGTCACGGGCAACTGCGGCATTTCGCTGGCGCCGTACCGCACGCCGCAGTCGAAGCCGCCGCTCACGCTGCTGGGCGCGGACTCGTTCAAGCACGCGACCATGGCCGAGTACCGCGCGGCCGTCGATGCGACGCAACCTGCGCTCAATGTGGCCGCGCTCGTGGGCCACACCACGCTGCGCTTCGCGGCGATGCAGGCGCTCGACCGGCCCGCGAACGGCGATGAACTGGCACACATGGCCGCGCTGCTCGACGACTGCATGGCCGCAGGCGCGCATGGCATGTCATCAGGCCTGTTCTACGAAGAAGCCTTTGCCGCACCGGCCGAAGAAGTCACCGCGCTCGCGCGCGTCGTGGCACGCCACGGCGGCGTGTACGCTACGCACCTGCGCAGCGAAATGCAGCAGATCATCGAAGCGCTGCACGAGGCCGGCGACACGGCCTTCAGCGCGGGCGTGCCGCTGGTCATCTCGCACCACAAGTGCGCCGGTCCCGCGAACTGGGGCCGCACGAAGGAGACGCTGCCGCTGATCGAGGCGCTGTCGCAGCGCCAGCAGATCGCGATGGACGTCTACCCCTACGTGGCCGGCTCCACCGTGCTGCGCGAAGACCTGGTCGACGGCGTCATCGACGTGCTGCTGACCTGGTCCGACCCGCACCCCGAGATGACGGGCCGCCTCCTCTCCGACATCGCGCGCGAGTGGGGCACCACCGAACAGGAAGCCTGCCTGCGCCTGAAGCCCGGCGGTGCCTGCTACTTCCAGATGCAGGAAGAAGACGTGGAGCGCGTCATTGCGCACCCGCTCACCATGATCGGCAGTGACGGCCTGCCGCACGACCGCCATCCGCACCCGCGCCTGTGGGGTGCGTTCCCGCGCGTGTTTGCGCGCTACTGGCGCCAGCGCAAGCTCTTCACGCTGGAGCAGGCGGTGCACAAGATGACCGGCATGACCGCGCGCAACCTGCGCATCGCGGATCGCGGCCTGCTGCGCGTCGGCACGATGGCCGACGTGGTGGTGTTCGACCCTGAGACCATCACCGACACCGCGACCTACGACCAGCCGCTGGGCGTGAGCGAAGGGATCGAACGCGTGTTCGTGAACGGCGTGCTGGCCTATCGCGGTGGCGGGGGCGAAGCGAAGGTGCTGGCGCGCGCGGGGCGGATGCTCACGCGCGGCAGCTAGGCATCAGGCAAACACCAGGCACACCGGCGTAGGCACCTGCGCCACCTGCACCGGCTGGTCCAGCGTGCCGCTGGCCGGATCGATGCGCAGGCGCAGGATCGTGTCGCCTTTCTGGCTGAGCGCGTAGAGGTGGCTGCCACCCGGCGCCATCGCCAGCGCACGCGGAAAGCGCAGGCCCTCGCTCCAGTGCTGCAGCGGTGTCAACGCGCCGTTGCTCGCGTCGATGCGGAACGCCGCAATGCTGTCGGCCATGGGATGGTCCGACTTCAAGCGCCGGTTGGTCGCATAGAGAAATTGCCCTGACGGATGCATCACCAGCGCCGCCGCGTTCTTCTGGCCGACGTAGCCCTCGGGCACGGTCGAGACGCGCTGGCGCTGTTCCCCGACCTTGCCACTCGCCGCGTCGTAGCCGAAGCTGGTGACCGTGGCGTCGAGTTCGTTCACCACGTACAGGAAGCGCTGCGACGGATGCAGCGCCAGATGGCGCGGGCCGCTGCCGGGCGCGACGGACGTGCGACCAAGCAAGGCCAGCTTGCCGTCGGCGAGCGTGAACGCATTGATGCGGTCGGTGCCGAGGTCGGTGGCGAGCAGGCGTTGGCCCGTGCCATCGAACAGCACCATGTGCGGATGCGGCGATTCCTGGCGTTCCGCGTCGGCGCCGGCGCCGGTTTCCTTCTCGATGCCCGAGACCTTGCCGAGCTTGCCGTCCGCCTCGATGGGCAGCACGTTGTAGGCGCCGCCACCGTACAGCGCCACAGCGAGCGCGCGGCCGTCGGGCGACACGGCCAGGTGCGCAGGCGTCACGCCCGAGAGCGAGAGCGGCTGGCGGTTGAGCAGCGTCAGGCGCCCATCGTTCGCATCGATTGCATAGGCCTCGGCCGTGCCGGTGGGCAGTCCCAGGTAGCTGTCGATCTCGTTGATCGCGTAGAGGACGCGCCGGTTCGGGTGCACCGCGAGGAACGAGGGGTTCGCGCTGGCCACGGTCTGCACCGGCGTCCAGCCGCCGTCCCGGATGGCGAGCACGTAGATGCCCTTCGATGCCGGGCCTCCGGCGGTGCCGCCGGGTGCGTCGCTGGTGTAGGTGCCGACGTAGGCGAATCGCGGCGCGGGCGCGGTGCTGGCGACAGTGCTGCTGCTCGCAGTGTCAGGGGTCTGTGCGCCGGCGGGGACCATCGGCGTCAGTGCGCCGAGCGCGGAGGCACCGCCGATCCACTGCATGACGGCGCGGCGGTTCTGGCCGGAGAGTTGGGGGCTGTGTGTCATGGCGTTCATTCCTCTCGTTCAGGGCCGCACCGACATGGCATGGTGAAAGATGTTGTTCGGGTCGTAGCGCCGCTTCACTTTGCGAAGGAAGGCGTAGAGCCCCTGGTCCCCATAGTAGAGCTGCGGCCAGAACGGGTAGGCCAGCATGTCGTTGTCCGGGTAGTTGATGTAGCAGCCTTCGTAGCGCTCGCCGGGGTAGGGCGTGCCGGCAAAACGCTCGGGCACGTCGGGCGTGCCGTACACGTCGCGGTAGAAGTCGCTGATCCAGCGCAGGTGGCCCGCGTCGTCCGCCGCGCTGCGCCAATACGTCTGGTACTGCAGCTTCATGATCGATGCGCGCTGCGGCACGGCGGTGTCGCCGATGCGCTCGGGTTTGTTGATCGCGCCGCCATAGGAGTCGACCTGCACCAGCGACTGGCTCAGGTCGACACCGGGCATCGTGCGCGTGAGGTGCGTGTAGATGCGCTGCGCTTCGCGGGCCGTGAAGTTGCGCTTCATGTAGGCCGACTTGTACTTGCCGCGCTGGTTCTCGCCCGAGCCGTTGAGGTATTGCGTGGCCGTGAGCCAGTCGTAGCGCGTCACGGTGTGCGGCTTGGAGCACAGCAGCTGCCCCGTGTCCCGCTGCGGCGCCGGGCCCACGCCGGGTGCGCGGCCCTTCAGAGGCACCGGCGTGCAGGCGCGGAAGCGCTCGAGGAAATCGTTGAGCACCGTGAGGTCGTTGCAGGTGCCGTCGGGGTTGCAGAACTGCGTGAGCATCACGATCTGGCCCGATGAGCGGTGCGTGAGCTTGAGCAGCGAGAACATGCCCCAGGTGTCGGGCGATGTGCCGCGCGTTTCCCAGTAGTCGCCGTAGATGGCAAGCAACTGGGCAAAGCGCGCGGGCGTCATCGTGGCCCAGTCGAATGCGACCACCGCGAGCGCCACCTCGCGCGGCGCGGTCGGCAGGGTGTCGAATACATAGCTGGTGATCGCGCCGAAGTTGCCGCCGCCCGCACCGCGGCAGGCACGGAACAGTTCCGGCTCGTGCGTGGCATCCACGGTGCGCGGCACGACCTTGCCGCGCGCGTCGACCGTGAGGATGTCCACCGCCGAGAGCCAGTCGACCGTGAGCCCCTGCAGGCGCGACAGGAGGCCGTAGCCGCCGCCGCAGATGTGCCCGCCCGCGCCCACCGAGTAGCAGGAGCCGCCGGGCAGCGTCACGTTGTGCTGCTTGTACAGCTCGAGGTAGCCGTTCCAGTTCTGCGTGCCGGGCGCGATGCGGTAGCGGCCGTCGCCCTTGCGGTCGGCGCTCGCCTGGGTGAGCAGGCTCAGGTCGAGGATCGCGCCGTCGGGGTTGTTGGAGACGAAGTCTTCATAGCAATGCCCGCCGCTGCGCACCGTGGGCCGCAGGCCCGCATCGACGATGCGTTGCAAGGCAGCGGCGGCATCGCCCGCGTTTTCCACCAGCTCGATGCGCGACGCGGCATCGGATTCCGTGGCCGGCCATCGCAGGTTGAAGCCCTTCTTCAATGTGTTGTAGCGAGCGTCCTGGCGTGTCACGGTGATGGTCATGGGCACTGTCTCTGAAGAAGGTCTGGCGGCGATGGCGCCGGGAGAAGGGGAAGGTCTGCGTTGTTTCGGGTGGGCCTGAAATTGAAAGGTTTTTTCTTAACTTCCTCAAATTCGCGTGGATATGGCGGAATGGCGCCAATATTGACGTGAATTTCAGCCTTTGTGAAAAATATTTTCAGTCTGGCGCGATGTCTTCGACGGCTTGCGCCTGGAACATCCGCGTGAAGTCGCAGCACGCTTGCGCCAGCATCACGATCGACGACGTGAGCGCGCTGCGGTGCTCGCCCTTGTGCATGGCCACGTAGCGCACCACGGGCAGCGCGGGTGTCACGTCGATCACCTCGAGCATGCCGGCGTCGACCAGCGGCGCGAGGCATTCGCGCGGCAGGTAGCTCACGCCGAGGCCCGACACGGTGAGCCCCGTGAGCGCGACGAGGTTGCTCACCACGATCGCGTTGGCGGGCTGCACGCCCTGGTCCTTCATCCAGGCGTCGTAGGCGCGGCCGGTGCCCGAGTTGTTGCCCTGCACCAGCATGCGGTGGCGCGCGAGGTCGTGCAGGCGCACGGTGCCGGTGGCTGCGGCTGAGGGAATCACGCCGGGCTTGCACATCCACGCGCTTTTCACCCGGCCGATGACCTTGCTCTGCATGCGCGAGTCGGCGAAGGTGTGGGGCACGATGACCACATCGAGCTCGTCGGCCAGCAGCTTGTCGCGCAGCTGCAGGCTGTCGTCCACGTCGGGCTCCAGGATCACCTTGGGGTAGTGCTGCTGGATCAGGCCGACCAGGCGCGGCAGCCAGGTCATCGCGGTGAGCTCGGTCACGCCGATGCGGATGCGACGCTCCACCACACCCGGCTTGCCGAACTGTTCGACGGCGGCATCGCGCTGGTCGAGCAGCTTTTTGGCGAGCACGAACATCTCCTCGCCCTTGTCGGTGAGGCGCGCCGTGCGCTGGCTGCGGTCGAAGAGTTCGGTGTCGAACAGCTGCTCCAGCTCGTGCACGCGCTTGGAGATGGCCGACTGCGAGGTATGCAGCTGGTTGGCCGCCTGGGCGAAGCCACCCAGCCGGGCGATCCAGTACAGGGCTTCGAGTTGCTTGAAGGTCATCACGGCGGGTGGCTCCTGAAAGAACGCTTTTATTCATGCGATTCGATCACAAAAAATCGCTTTTAGAAATTCATCGGGACGCACAAGATGCGCCCCAGGCCACCGTCATCGCAACCCAAGGAACACACCATGGACTTCAAACTGCCCCTAGCTTCCGCACTCGCCCTTGTCTTCGCATGCGGCGCCGCCAGCGCCCAGGACGCCGGCACGCTGCGCAAGATCAAGGAGAGCGGCACGATCCAGATCGGCGCGCGCGACAGCCAGATCCCGTTCTCGTACAAGCTCAGCGCCGACAGCGCACCCATCGGCTTCACCAACGACATCTGCCTGAAGATCGTCGACGCCGTGAAGGCCAAGCTGGGCCTGCCGAAGATCGAGGTGCGCTACACCATGCTCAACTCGACCAACCGCATTCCGCTGCTGCAGAACGGCACGGTCGACCTCGACTGCGCGACCACCACCAACACCACGCAGCGCCAGGCGCAGGTCGACTTTGCGCCGAGCCACTTCGTCACCAATATCACGGCCGCCGTGAAGAAGAACTCGGGCATCAACGCGCTGCCCGACCTCAACGGCAAGAACGTGGCCACCGTCTCGGGCAGCACCTCCATCCAGCTGCTGCGCGGCGCACGCAAGAGCGGCACCATCGAGGTGAACGAGATCGCGGGCAAGGACACCTCCGATGGCTTCCTGCTGCTGTCCACCGGCCGCGCCGATGCCTACGTGCTCGACGACGTGCAGCTGGCCGGCATGATCGCCAGCGCCACCAACCCGGGCGACTACAAGATCCTCAAGGAGTCGCTGCGCCAGGAGCCCTACGGCATCATGCTGCGCAAGGACGACCCCGAGTTCAAGGCGCTGGTCGACGAGACCGTCAACGGACTCATGAAGTCGGGCGCCATCGAGCAGCTGTACACCAAGTGGTTCCTCTCGCCGATTCCGCCGCGCAACGCGAACCTCAACTTCCCGATGACGGACGCGGTGCGCGAGATCTACAAGAACCCCAACAACAAGGGCGTCTGACACCATGGCAGTCACACGTGCGGACCTGCCGAAAGGCGAGCTCTTTTCCGAGGCACTGATGCGCGAGGTGCGCGAGCGCTTCCTGGGCATCGAGCGCGACCACCACGGCCGCGAGCGCCTGTACTTCGACAACGCGGGCGGTTCGTTCCGATTGAAGGCCGCGGTCGAGCGCTTCGCGCAGGTCGACGCCATTCCCGACAACGCCGAGCGCATCCACGAAACGGCCGTCGAGCTGCAGGCGATGCAGGCGCGCGGCGCCGACGACCTGCGCACCATCCTCAACGCCACCGGCGGCAGCGTGTACCCCTCGCTCACCGCCTCGGGCGCCATGTTCGACATGGTGCGCGCGGTGGCCGAGAACGTGCCGGGCACGAACATGGTCACGACCGCGCTCGAGCACCCCTCGGCGTTCGACGCCATGCGCCTGTATGCCGAACGCCTCGGGCGCGAGTTGCGCGTGGCCAGGAGCAACCCCGTCACCGGTGGCGTCGACGTAGACGCCATCGTGGGGCTGGTCGACGAGAACACCTGTGTGCTCAACGTGATCCATGCGTCGAACATCTCGGGCGCCAAGCTCGACATGGCAGCCATCGTGCGGCGCGCGCGCGAGATCAAGCCCGACCTGTACATCCTCGTCGATGCCGTGCAGCACGCGCCGCACGGCGTCATCGACCTGCAGCAGACGCCGGTGGACGGCATCAACCTCGCGCCCTACAAGTTCTTCGGCTGCCGCGGCTCGGGCTTCGCGTGGATGTCGGAGCGCGCGGCCGCATTGCCGCACCACAAGCTGGCCGGCAAGAAGCCCGGCCACTGGGAGCTGGGCAGCTCGGCGCCATGGCAGTTCGCGGTGCTCACCGAAATCGTCGACTACGTGGGCTGGCTCGGCGGCCATTTCACCGACGCCACCGACCGCCGTGCCCGCTTCGTCGCGGGCATCGAGCGCATCGAGCTGCACGAGCGCGCGCTGCTGGCGACGCTGCTCGACGGCACCGCGCAGACGCCAGGCCTGCGCGCGCTGGACGGCGTGCAGGTGTTCCTCGACCACGAAGACTTGACGCAGCGCGACCTGATCCTGGGCATCGGCTTCGATGGCCTCGACTGCACGCAGGCCGTGGTCGAGTACGGCAAGCGCGGCGTGACCGTGTACGAGCGCGTGGCCAGCAGCATCTACTCGAAGCGGATGCTCGAATCCTTCGGGCTTGAGGGCACCGTGCGCGTGTCGCCGCTGCATTGCCACACGGTGGGCGAGATGGAAGCCTTTCTGCGCGCGACGCGAGAGATTGCGCAGGCCATCAGCGCTGCGTAGGCCCACCTGCGGCCTGCTGTTGTGCGTCCACGCGCGCGATGTTCTGCTGGTGCGACACCAGCATCGCCGTCAGCTCGCCGTGGACGTGCGCGTCGCCTATGCGCGGCAGCAGCGCCTGCAGCTTGCGCACCACCCAGCCCTGGCCGCGGTTGAGCAGCGCCAGGCGCGCGCTCAGGTCGGGCACGGCCATCGCGCGCTCGTAGAACGCGCCGGTGCGTGTGCTGGGCGTGGCGGCCAGTGACTGGATCGCATCGATCAGCACGCCGCACCAACGCACCTCGTCGCGGTGGATGTCGGTCACCAGGCGCTGCAGCGCGGGGTTGTCGGTTTCGGCGGCGCTGCGCAGCGTGATGCGTGCGCCGGCGCGTTCGGCTTCGAGCAGCTCGTTCAGCGCGGCCAACAGCTCCTCGCGGTTGCCGGCGTCGCGGTAGGCCGCATCCAGCTCATCGGCGTAGCAGACCGGGGAGGACACTTCCACGCGCTCGGGGAAGCGCAGCCCCTGCGCGCGCAGCGCGGCGGGCGTGTCGGCGAAGGGCGGCGCGGCATCGTCGGGCGGGGAGGCGTGGGGCATGGGCGGCAGGGGACGCATGGCAGGGCTCCTGAAGTCGTGTGCGTTCCCATGATGAACCGATGCTTCTCTCCAAGCCAATAAATGTTCACGACAGCGCACAGCGCCTGCTCGACGCCGTACAGGGCGGCGCGCTCGACCTGGCCGTGCGCTACAACCCGCCGCAGCGCCCCGGCATCGGCATGTATTCGCCGGGCTGAGGCGCAGTCCTGCTCCGCGGGTTGCTACTTTCAGGTACTTACGTCCAGGGCACCGGGACTCCGACAATCGGGCGCACGCCACCCCGCGCAACGTGGGGAAGAAAAATAAGCTTCGGGGAGTTTCATGTCCAACCACGGCAGTGTGCCCTCGCGCACGCGTTCGTCGTCACCTTCCGCTGACCGCAGCGCCCTGTGGGCCGAGCTGAGCCAGACGGCGCGGCTGTATCGGCTCGAAGTGCCGAGTGCTGCTTCATCTTCTTCGTCGGCCGCGCGCGAGAGCATCGACGCCTTGCGCGTGGAAGGCTGGGTGCAGCGCGAGGCGGTGTCGCAGCTGTTCGAGTTGCGCATCGTGTGCCTGAGCTTGCGTGCGGACCTGGCGCTGTCTTCACTGATTGATCAGCCGCTGACGTTGGTCACCGTGCTGGCCGATGGCTCTCTTGGTAAACGCACCGGATTGATCCGCGCAGTCGAATCGCTCGGCTCCGATGGCGGCCTGGCGCGCTACCGCCTGACGCTCGTGCCCTGGCTCTGGCTGGCCACCCAGCAGGGCCGCAGCCAGGTCTTCCAGCAACGAAGCGTGGCAGACATCATCGAACGCGTGCTCGCCCCGTATGCGGATGCGGGCAGCTGGGCCTTCTCCTCCGAGGTGAACAGCTTCCTGGCCGACGCGCCCGTGCGCACCTACTGCACCCAATACCGCGAGAGCGACTTCGACTTCTTCTCACGCCTGCTGGCCGAAGAAGGCCTGGCCTGGCGCACCGAGGAAGACGCGAAGGCCCCGATGGGCCACAAGCTCGTGATCTTTTCGTCGAACGACACACAGCCCGCCGACGTTGGCTCGCCCGTTCGCTTTCACCGCAAGAGCTCGCAGGAGCGCAGCGACGCCGTGCAGGCGCTGGTGCGCCGCATGCGCCAGTCGGTCGCTCAAGTGCACCTGAGCGCCTGGAACGTCGACGGCAAGCGCCAGCTCACAGGCAGCGCCCCGGCGCGCTTTCCGGTTGGCGGCAAGAACGCCCCGCGGCTGGAATACGACGACGTGCTCGGCCTGAACGACCGCAGCCGCGGCTGGGACACCAACCGCACGCTGGAGCGCTACGCCGCCCTGATGATGGAAGCGGCTGAATGCCGCGCCGACGTGATGCTGGGCCACAGCACCGTGCGCACACTGCGCGCGGGCACGCGCATCGAGATTGACGACGCGCCCGCGCTGGGCTTGCAGGCCAAGCCCGCGCTGCTGCTGGACACCGTCGAGCATGTGGGCATCAACAACCTGCCCAAGGACACTGCGGCGTCGATTGCGGCGCAGCTGGGCGAGCTGACGGAACACCTGGTGTTCGACCAGCCGTGTGCACCCGTGACCGCCGAGGCCGATGTGTTCGGGCTGGTGTCTGCAGCAACAAGCGCCGGCATAAGCAACGACAACGACATCCATCCGCAGCCCCAGAACCTCGCGACCGCGCAGGCCCAGGGCTACGCCAACAGCTTCTCGGGCGTGCACGCCCCGCGCCCGTGGCGCCCCGCACTGGCTGCGGCCGACGGCGCACGCCTGCACGCCAAGCCAACGGCCAGCGGCGTGCACAGCGCCATCGTGGTCGGCCCGTCGGGTGAGACCTCGCCCAACGGCGCCGACGAGCTGTACTGCAACGACCGCGGCGACGTGCGCGTGCGCTTCCATTGGCAGAACGGAACTGGAGAGAACGGCGACAGCGCCCCCGACAACCGCAGCACCCGCTGGATCCGCGTGGCCCAGCGCCAGGCCGGTCCCGGCATGGGCTGGCAGTGGCTGCCGCGCATCGGCCAGGAAGTGCTGGTCAAGTTCGTCGACCTGGATGTGGACCAGCCCGTCATCGTCGGCGCGCTGTACAACGGCCGCGGCGACGGCGGCATCGCCCCCACACCCGGCGGCGCATCGCGAGCCGGTGAGAACAGCGAGAACGACAACGACGTCTTCGCCCAGGCAGGCAACGCCTCGCCCAGCGCCCAGGCCAACCTCGCTGCGGGCCACGCCCCGCCCTGGCACGGCGCCAGCGCCGACGACAAGGGCCACCGCAACGCAGCAGCCCTGAGCGGCTTCAAGACCAAGGAGTTCGGCGGCGAGGGCTTCAGCCAGCTGGTGTTCGACGATTCGAACCAGCAGCTGCGCGTGCAGCTGCACGCCAGCACCGCCCACAGCCAACTGAACCTGGGCCACCTGATCCACCAGGCCGACAACTTCCGCGGCAGCTTCCGCGGCCAAGGTCTGGAGCTGCGCACCGATGGCTATGCCGCCCTGCGCGGCGGCAAGGGTGTCTTGCTGAGCACGTACCACGGCGCAGGTGGCCAGAAGCTGGAACCCGTGGGCGACTTCGCCGCCGGCATGGCGCTGCTCAAGCAGGTGCAACAGCTGGGCCAGGCGCTGAGCGATGCAGCCAAGACCCACGAGACCGTGCAGCTGGCCGGGCACATCGGTGCCAACAAGGCCAATGAATCGCAGCTCGACAAGGAACGCGCCCCTTACGCAGCGATGGAGCGCACCGCCAGCGGCATGGTGACGGCCGATGCGCTCGACACTGCCTATGCGGACGCAGCAGACAAGGCCATCGCCACCGGCGACGGCAAGGTGCCGCACACCAGCGATGCGGTG
Organism: Variovorax sp. YR752; assembly: GCF_943372545.1. NCBI lineage: Bacteria > Pseudomonadati > Pseudomonadota > Betaproteobacteria > Burkholderiales > Comamonadaceae > Variovorax > Variovorax sp. YR752. Next base: position 28,323 of record NZ_CALRZC010000027.1, read on the forward strand.
ATCGCACTGGCCGCACGCGGCGGCCTGGCGATGGTGGCGGGTCAACAGCTGCAGATCGTCAGCGGCGAGACCGCCACGCTGGCCAGCGGTGGGGACATCAACCTGGCGCTGGCGGATGTGCTGCGCGTGCACAGTGGCCAGGCCATCGGCGTGCTGGCCGGGGCGCAGAAGGCCGATGCCGAAGCGGGCCTGTCGGTCATTGCAGGCAACGACGAACTGGACTTCCAGGCGCAGCATGACGAGCTGCGCATCCAGGCCAAGAACGCACTGAAGATCGCCAGTACGGACCAGACGGTGGAGTTCGCGGCCAAGAAGAAGATCCGCATCGCGACTGCGCAGGGCGCGTCGATCACGCTGCAGGATGGGGACATCACCTTCGAGTGCCCGGGGAAGATCACTTATCACGCGGTGCAGCGCAAGTTGGCGGGGCCGGTGCAGAAGAGCTATCCGCTGCCGGCATTTCCCAAGAGCATCTGCGTGGCGTGCCTCTTGAAGTCGCTCAAGTCGGCGCCGGCCTTCACTCAGGTGGAATAACGCACGATGAACCTGATCGACAAGCACGCGCCCGGATGGATCGACGCCCTGTTTGCGGACGATGGCCCTCTAGCCTCGGGTGCTGAGGGATTTCGCTATGCGTTGATCGATTGCGCCTTCGCTCCGCAATGCCATCAGCTGCTCAAGAGTCACCTCGGCTCCGGCTCTTTGCGGTCGCTCTACGAGAACATGCCCGGCGCTTCGGATGAAGCGATCCGGCATTCACCCGTCTTGCTGAACATCGACGCCGTCGAGAGACCCTTGCTCGATCGTGTGCTGCAGCTGACGAATGGCTTGCCGATGCTCAGCTTCATCCACTCGGTCGAACCGCTCGAATCGCTGTTCGAACGCTTGAGCCCCTGGTGCATCGTGAATGCGGACGGGCAGTATTTCGTGCTTCGCTTTCCCGACACGCGCCGCCTGCCGGATGTGCTGGCAGCCCTGTCACCGTCGCAGCAGATGGCGTTCTGCGGTCCTGGCACCACGTGGCATTTCCGTCGGCGCGACGCCAGCTGGTGCACTTTCCTTGCACCCGGGAAAACGGCCGCTTCCACGTCGCTGCCTCCATGCGCACCGGTACTCGATGGTGATCAATGCGCGGCGCTCATCGCCGGCAGCGAAGCGGACGAGATGGTCGCGAACCTGCTGCAGCTCTCACCAGCCTACGAAGCGAAGCACTTGCCCTCGGCCTTGCACGCGCTTGCGACATGCGGGCTCGCCGCAGCCAATGCCATGCAGTTCGACACGGTGGCGCAACGGATGAGACTTTGTGAAGTGTTTTGGCAGCAGCCCGAACTCAGCCGCAGCGTTCGCCCGGACCATGAAGCGCTGCGCGCCCTGATGGCTTAGCGCATCGCAGCAGGAACAACAAACAGATGCTTCTCAAGAATTGGCTCCTTCTTCCCCTCGTGTTTCTTGCATCCCTGGCTGCGACAGGATGCGCCATCGGCCGTGCCGACACGGTTCCAGCGTCGGTCAGCGGCGTCAACTACACCGACCAGGACATTCACTACCGGCTGTTCGACCCCAAAGATCCGAAGCAGACCACACTTGCCTCCGAAGACATTGGCCCATTTGCCGCCGGAGGCGTGCTGTGCTGTTACGGCGTACCGAAGGCCTGGGCGCCTGGCATTCAGGTCGGTGTGATTCTGCGGAGCTACGACAACAATGCGCGCGACTACCGGCCACGTCAGACCTTCATCGTTGATCTGCCGCCTTACGACAAGAGTGGCAAGGCGGGGGATGTTTGGTTCATCAACTATCCAGATGGAACAGTGGGCGTGGTCTCGACGGCATACAGGCCCAACGGCGATGAGTGGCCTGGGAAGATCAAGGGGTGGCCCAAGCCCTCGGTGGCTTTCCAGCGGGAGTTGTGGGAGCTCGATATGAGGTTGGCGCGAGAGGCGTTGGAATCAAGCCAAGAATCGATGAAAGAGTTTGATCGCGATCCGAAGCAATACCTCAAGAAATCGTGGGATCGTCACTTGGCATATGTGAAAGACAAGCAGGGTCTGGCAAGGGCGTACGGTCGATTTTCAGGTCCTGATGACCCCACACTGCTTGTCTTCGAAAGAGAAAGGCGTGAAGCGTCCTTGAGGTACTCGCAAGAAAAGGTCAATCGATTGACGAGAAGCAAGCCATGACAGTGCACGCCGAGTGTCATGACCATGGAGCACTCGCTTTGGTTTGGATTGCTTGACTTGCTGAAACAGGAAAAACTGATGATCTTCAAAAATTGGCTACTTCCCTTCGCGCTTCTCGCATCACTGGCCACCAGTGGTTGTGCTCTAGGCCGCGCCGAAACGGTTCCGGCCTCGGTCAGCGGCGTCAACTACACCGACCAGGACATCCGCTATCGACTGTTCGACCCCAAGGACCCGAAGCAGACCGTGGTCGCCTCCGAAGAGATCGGGCCGTTCGCCGCGGGCGGCGTGATCTGTTGCTACAACGTGCCGAAGATGTGGGCGCCCGGCATCCAGGTCGGCGTGATTCTGCAGAGCTACGACAACAAGGCGGGGGACTACCGGCCGAGCCAGACCTTCATCGTCGACCTGCCGCCTTATGACAAGAGCGGCAAGGCAGGGGATGTGTGGTTCATCAACTATCCCGATGGCACGGTGGGGGTGGTTTCAACCGCGTACCGACCCAACGGCGACGAATGGCCCGGGAAGATCAAGGGGTGGCCCAAGCCTTCATTGGCTTTCCAGCAGGAGTTGTGGGAGCGAGATATGAGACTGGCGCAGGAGGGCTTGAAGTCGAGCAAGAAGTCGCTGGAGGAATTGAGCATTGATCCAAAAAAGTACCTCCGCAAGACATGGGAATGGCGCGCAAAAGAGTTTGCCTATCGAAAGGAACTCGCAGCGTTCTCGGGGCCAGACGATCCCGCCTTCTTCACCAAGGAGAAGGCCATGCTGGAGCGACTTGTGGCTTGGGACCAGGAAAAGGTCGATAGGCTGATGAAGGTCAAGCCATGACCGCACATTTGGTAAATCCCATCGGAGAGGAAATATTCGCCAATCCTTCAAATCGAGAAGTTTTCTTTGGACCAGCAAGCGACAAGATTCGAGTCGACTACGAGGTCAGCCGCGAACTGCGCCCCGTGGGCCAACCCGGCAAGTCTTGTGACGTGAACCTCTTCATGGGCTTCTTCTTCGACGGCACGCGCAACAACTACGATCGCAGCACCAGAGAAAAGGATCACACGCACTCCAACGTCGCGCGCCTGTACGGTGCCTATCCGGGCCAGCATGTGCCCGGGGTGCCAGCCGACCCCGATGCGCAGTGGACCACGAACCCCGACAACTACCAGCAGTTCTTCAAGGTGTATGTGCCGGGCGTGGGGACGCCCTTCACGCAGGTGGACGACAGCGGCACCGGCAAGGACGCGTTGCTGGGCAACGCCACGGCGCTCTACGGCGAGCGCCGCATCCTGTGGGCGTTGGCACAAGCGCTCAACTGCGTCTACCGCTACCTCACCCGAAGCGGCAACGGACCAGGCCTGTTCTCCACCGAAGAAGTGCTGAAGTTTTGCAAGGCCTTCGACCTCGGGCGGGAGGAACTGCTGGAAGCTGGCAAAGGGGCCACCGACAAGCGCCAACGCGAGAACAAGAATCGCCGGACGCTCGAAGCGATGCTCAACAAGCTGCATGAGTCAGTCAAGCCGCACATGATCGATCCCACAACGGGTCAGTGCAGCAAGGTCGACCCAGGGCGCGTGCAGCGCATCTTCGTCAGCGCGTTCGGCTTTTCTCGAGGCGCGGCGGAGGCACGGGTCTTTGTCAATTGGTTCCTCGCGATGTGCGAGATCGATGCTGAACTTCGCGGGCAGACGGGGCCGACGCTGGCATCGTTTCCGGTGACCTTCGACTTCCTGGGGTTGTTCGATACGGTCGCGTCGGTCGGTGTAGCGGCGTCTTCGCTGTTCGCCGACGGGCATGGCGGATGGGCTGACGCTGACACTTCGATGCGCATCCCGGCCGACGTGCCCTGCCTACACATCGTGGCCGCGCATGAGTTCCGTCGCAGCTTTCCGTCGGATTCCGTTCATGTCGGCAATACGTTGCCTGAAAATTCTCGGGAGTGGGTGTGCCCCGGCATGCACTCGGACGTCGGCGGAGGCTACATGCCGAAGGAGCAGGGCAAGGGGATCGATGAGGCGGGCGAGGACATGCTGTCGCGTATTCCTTTGGCCCTGATGTACCGCGAAGCACGAATCTTGGGCGTGCCCCTGAAACTGGAACTGGCACGCCCAGTCATCCAGAAGCAATTCATGGTCGCCAAGGATCTGATCCGTGATTTCAACGCTTACCTTGCCGTATGCCGGGTCAAGGAAGGGGTTCTGCGCGACATCATGGCGGAGCAGCGCAAGCTGTTCATCCTGTGGCGCAAATCATGGGTCGGTCGCCCGTTGGAGATGGATTTTGTCCTGCGCGCGTCGGCCCCAGACCGGGCGGACCTTTTGTCGGCCGACGAGCAGTTCGTCAAGGAAGTGAAGGACTTCGAAGCCTGGCTCAAGAAAAAGAAGCGGATCAGCGGCCGCAACAGCCCGGATGGCACACCGCACGAAATCGACAACGTGCCCGGCATCGATTCGGAGCGGGTGGGCGAGTGGGGCCGCATCGAGCCGTACTGGAACGAGCCCGTGCTCACCAGCAAGCTGTTCGAAGACCGTGTGCACGATTCGCATGCATGGTTCAAGCTCACCGGGCCCGAAGCGGCCGAGTTCAAGGAGCAGCTCGACAAGCTGGTGGCTCGGAAGAAAAGGGCGGACGAGGCGCGCGGGCAGATCGATCCACCCAGAGGCGGGGCGCCCGCCGGGCTGACGCGCCGGCAAGAGCAATGGGTGAACCTGTACCTGACCAAGGGCGAGTACGCGCCCGAATTCACGGAAGGGCGCGAATGGTATGCATGGGGTGCCGGCTACTTGCGCTATCGCCGTGTGTACGCAGGCGCGGACGAGACACGGCTGACTCAGAACCGTCGACCCGCAGAAAGGGAGTCGCCGGAGCCGATGACGGCCTGATGCGAACGGCAGGGCGGTGCCCTGCCGTTCCCTTGTTCAAAACGGATACTGCCGCGCCGTCGTCTGCACCGTAAGCCACCGCAGCTCCGTAAACGCCTCCACCCCCGCGCGCCCCCCAAAGCGCCCATACCCCGACGCCTTCACCCCCCCAAACGGCATCTGCGCCTCGTCATGCACCGTCGGCCCGTTCACATGGCAGATCCCCGCCTCGATGCGCTGCGCCACGTTCCACGCACGCGCCACATCGCGCCCGAACACGGCGGACGACAAACCGAACTCGTTGTCGTTGGCCACTGCCACGGCCTCTTCGACGCCATTCACGCGCACGACGGCCTTCACCGGCCCGAACGATTCCTCGCGGTAGATGTCCATCGCGGGCGTCACGTGGTCGAGCACGGTGGCGGGCATCAATGTGTTCTGCGCCTTGCCGCCGCACACGAGCACGGCACCCTTGGCGAGCGCGTCGTCGATCAGCGCGTTGCAGCGCGTCACGGTGCTCATGTCGACCACCGAGCCCAGCACCACCGGGCCTTCGCGCGGATCGCCCAGCGGCAACGCCTGCGCGCGGGCGGCGAACTTCGATACGAACTCGTCGGCGACGGCGTTGTCGACGACGATGCGTTCGGTCGACATGCAGATCTGCCCCGAGTTGGCGAAGGCGCCGAAGATCGCACCGTTCACGGCCGCGTCGATGTCGGCGTCGTCGAGCACCACGAAGGGCGCCTTGCCGCCGAGTTCGAGCACGGCGGGTTTCAGGTACGTGGCGCAGGTCTGCGCGATGAGGCGGCCCACGCGCGTGGAGCCGGTGAAGTTGACGCGCCGCACCGCCGGGTGCGCGACCATGGCCTCGACCACGGCGCCCGCATCGGCCGGCGCGTTGGTGACGAAGTTGACCGTGCCCTTGGGCAGGCCAGCTTCGGCCAGCGCTTCGATGATGAGCGCATGCGTCTCGGGGCACAGCTCGGAGCCCTTGAGCACCACCGTGTTGCCGCAGGCCAGCGGCGTGGCAATGGCGCGCGTGGCCAGGATCACGGGGGCGTTCCACGGCGCGATGCCCAGCACGACGCCCGCCGCCTGCCGCACGCCCATGGCGAGGCTGCCGGGCACGTCGGACGGAATGACTTCGCCGGCGATCTGCGTGGTGAGCGACGCGGCCTCGGTGAGGATGCCGGCCGCGAGGTGCACGTTGAAACCGGCCCACAGCGCCGAGGCGCCGGTCTCGCGCGCCATGGCCTGCACGAAGGCGTCGGCGCGCGCTTCGAGCGCATGTGCGGCCTTCAGCAACAGGGCGCGGCGTTCGTTGGGACCGGTCTTCGACCAGGTGGCGAAGGCGCGTTGCGCGGCGTCGACTGCAGCGACCGCGTCGGCGGGCGTGGCCGCGGGGGCGCGCGTGGCGACGCCGCCGTCCAGCGGGTTGCGGCGCTCGAAGGTCTTGCCGCCGGTGGCGGCGCAGCGTTCGCCGTCGATGAACATGGAGATGTCGGTCATGGGTGTCCTTTGCGAAAGAAGAGGAAGAGGGGTGTTCAGGCCACGCCCAGGTAGGCCTGGCGCACGGCGTCGGAATGCAGCAGCGCCTGCGCCTCGCCCGAAGCGACCACGCGCCCGCGTTCGAGCACGTAGCCGCGGTCGGCGGCCTGCAAAGCCTTGCGCACGTTCTGTTCGACCATCAGCACGGTCACGCCCTGGTCGGCGATGCGGCGCACGATGGCGAGCAGCTCGTCGACCATGCGCGGCGCGAGGCCGAGCGAGGGCTCGTCGAGCATCAGAAGGCGCGGCCCGCTCATGAGGGCACGCGCCACCGCCACCATCTGCTGCTCGCCGCCGCTCATGGTGCCGGCGAGCTGCGTGGCGCGTTCTTTCAAGCGCGGAAAGTCGTCGAAGGCGCGGGCGAGTCGCTCGGCGCGCAGCCGTGCGGGAATGAGCCAGCCGCCGAGCTCGAGGTTCTCGGTGACGGTCATCTGCGGGAACAGCTGGCGGCCTTCGGCGACGAGTGCCAGGCCGCGCCGCACGCAGACGGTGGCGTCGGCGGACGGCAGCGCCGCACCGTCGAGCATTGCTTCGCCCGTGCGCGGCAGCAGCCCCGCGAGCGCCTTGAGCAGCGTGGTCTTGCCCGCGCCGTTGGGCCCGAGCACGACGGTGACGCCGGGCGTCACGTCGAGGTCCAGGCCCTGGATGACCTCGAAGCCGTGGTAGCCGGCCGACAGGCCGCGCACGGTCATGAATGTGCCGCTCATGCCGTGGCCTCCATCTCGTCGCCCAGGTAGGCCTCGACCACCTCGGCATTGCGCACGACCTCGGCCGGCGTGCCGTCGGCGATCGTGCGGCCCTGGTGCAGCACCAGCACGCGTTCGACGTACTTCAGCAGCGTGGTCACCGCGTGCTCGATCCACACGACGGTGAGGCCGTGGTCGTCGCGCAGGCGGCGGATGCGCCGGGCCATCGCATCGACCTCCGCTTCGGTGAGGCCGGCGGCCACTTCGTCGAGCAGCAGCACGCGCGGCCGGGTGCCGAGCGCCATGCCGATTTCCAGCAGCCGCTGCTGCGAGGGCGTGACGTCGGCGGCGATCTGCGTCGCGAGGCCGCCCAGGCCCAGCATGTCGAGGATCTCGCCTGTGCTGCCCAGGCCCGCGATGGGCGCGCGACGGCGCCCGGCGAACTGCATGCCGAAGCGCACGTTGTCTTCGAGCGTCATGTCGGCCATCACGCGCGGCGTCTGGAAGGTGCGCGCGATGCCGTGCGCGGCGTACAGGTGCGGGCCGCGCTGCGTGAGGTCGACATCGCCTTCCACCAGCAGCCGTCCCGACGTCGGCATGACCACGCCCGAAATCGCGTTGAAGAAGGTCGTCTTGCCCGCGCCGTTCGGGCCGATGATGCCGACCAGCTCGCCCGCATGCAGCGTCGCGCTCACGGCATCGACGGCCGTGAGTCCGCCGAAGCGCACCGTGAGGTCGCGGGCTTCGAGAAGAGGCGTTGCCTTCATGGCGCATGCCTCCGCAGGGCCGCCCGCTTGCGCTGCCACAGCGACGCGAGGCCGTTGGGCAGGTACATCACGCACAGGATCAGCAGCAGCCCCAGCACCATCATGTAGCCATAGGGCAGCTGCAGCCGCAGCGTCTCCGACAGCAGGCTGAACACGATGGCCGCGGCCACCGGCCCGCCGATGCTGGCGGCCCCGCCGATCATCGCGATCAGCACGGTCTGGAAGCCGATGAAGGGGCTGAACACGGCCGCCGGCTCGATGTAGGTCCAGCGCACGGCCATGGCCGCGCCGACCGCACCGGCGAAGGCGGCGGTGAGCGCGAAGCCGGCGATCTTCACGCGGCGCGTGTCCACGCCCAGCGTCTGCGCGCGCTGCTCGTCGGCGCCGATGCCGGCCAGCGCCAGGCCGAAGCGGCTGCGCTTCACGAGCAGCGCGGTGGCAATGGCCACACCCGCAATCGCCAGCACCGTGAGGTACACCGTTTCGTTCGACGGCACCACGGTCAGCACGCGGCCCACCGTACCCGAGACCTGTTTCTCGACGAAGGTGACTGCATGGCGAATCAGCTCCGTCATGCCGAAGGTCAGCACCGCGAAGTAGGTGCCGCGCAGGTGCAGCACGGCCGCGCCCATCAGCACCGCCACCGCGCTCGCGATGGCCGCGCCGCTCAGGATGACCAGCGGCCAGGGCAGCACCTCGAGCAGCGTCGCACTCGCGTACGCGCCGAGCCCGAAGAAGGCCGAGGTGGCGAGCGACAGGTAGCGCGTGGCACCGCAGAACAGCGACCAGCTCGTGGCCAGCGCGATGTACATCAGGCAGCCGAGCGCGACCGACGCGATGAACTCGCTCGCGACCCACGGCACGGCGGCCGCCAGCACGAGGCCGATGGCGAGCACCCACCAGGGCTTGTTTTGAAGGAGGGAAATCATCTTCTGGAGAACAGTCCGTTGGGCCGCCAGATCAGCGCGCCGATGAACACGGCATACGACAGCAGCATCTTGAGCGAGGGGCTCGTGTAGTACATGCCCAGCGCTTCGACCACGCCCAGCAGCAGGCCGCCGACGAGGCTGCCCGCGATGCTGCCGAAGCCGCCGAGGGTGATGACGATCAGCGCTGTCACGGTGTAGGGCTCGCCCATCGAGGGCGAGATTTCGTAGGTCATCGACAGCAGCGCACCGGCCACGCCCGACAGGCCCAGGCCGATGCCGAACATCAGCGGGTGCAGCCGCTTGGTGTTGATGCCCACGAGCTGCGCGCCGGTGGGCGACTGCATCAGCGCGCGCACCGCCTTGCCCAGCAGCGTGAGCTTGAGCAGCGCGATGAGCACGAGGCTCAGCGCCAGCGCCACGCCGAACAGCACGAGCTTGTTGGCGGTGAAGCGCATCTCGCCCAGCTGCACCGGCTCGGCCAGGTAGTCGTAGCCGCGCAGGTCGCCGCCCCACACGAGCAGGGCGGTGTTCTGCACGAAGAACATCAGGCCGAAGCCGACCATGAGGCTGCGCGCCTCGAACACATCGACGTTCGGCGCGCGCGCCGCCACCTGCCGGAAGCACAGCCAGTGCACCGCCATGCCCAGCGCCATCAGCAGCGCGAAGGCCACCGGCATGAACAGCAGCGGCGAGATGCCCAGCGCCGTGTGCGCCCACCACGTGAGAAAGGCGCCGAGCATCAGGAACTCGCCGTGCGAGATGTTCATGATGCGCATCAGCCCGTACTGCAGGTTCAGTCCGATGGCCACCAGCGCGTAGATGCCGCCCGTGATCAATCCGCCGGCCAGGAGCTCGGCCCATCCAGAGATCGACACGCTGTTATTTCCAGGCCGGTTTCGGCATCAGTTGCGCGGTGGCGCGGTCTTTGGGCCACACCACTTCGAAGTCGCTGCCCTGCCACTGCGACACGGTGCCGGGAATCGACGCGTTCTCGCTGCCCTCGAAGCGGATCGGCCCGAGGATGGTCTTGAACTCGTTCTTCGCGATCTGCTCGCGCAGCGCCTTGCGGTCGAGGCCCACTTTTTCTACCGCCTGCTGCAGGATCTGCAGGCCGGCCCACGCATGGCCGCTGGCCCAGCGGTCGGGTTCCTTGCCGAACTTCTTGGTGTGCGCATCGAAATACGCCTTGGCCTCGGGGCTGGTCTTGCCGTTCCATGAGCCCATGCCGATCACGCCCTCGGTGTTGGCGGCCATCACGTTCTTGTAGAGCTGGAAGGCGGTGCCCACCGACGCGTAGAAGTACTTCGGGTTGAAGCCCACCTCGCGCGCCTGCCGGCTCGCAAGAATGGTGTCCGGCGGGTAGGTGATGCCGATGAAGGCATCGGGGTTCAGGTCTTTCATGCTGCGCAGCACGGGCGCGAGGTCTTTCACGCCCAGCGGGTAGCTCTTGCGGTCGAGCACCTGGATCTGCGTCTTCTTCAGCGCGTTGTTCAGCGCCGCGAAATTCTCCAGGCCGAACAGGTCGTCCATGTAGACGATGGTGATCGTCTTCACGTTCTGCGCCACGAGCATGTCGACCAGCGCACCCATCATCTTGTCGGGCTGCTGCAGCAGCGAGAAGAAGAAGGGCAGGCGCATGTCGATGAGCTTGCGCGACAGGGCCGTGGGCGCGAGCAGCGGGTAGCCGAAGCGGTTGGCCAGCGGCGCGACCGCGAAGTTGGCGCCCGATCCCCAGGGCGGCAGCACGAGGTCGACCTTGTCGCTGCCCATGAGTTTTTCGAACGTGCGCACGCAGGTCTCGGTCTCGCTGCGGTCGTCGTAGCCGATCAGCTCGACGGGGCGCTTGGCGCCCTTCACCGACAGGCCGCCCGCGGCGTTGACCTGCTCGGCCCACAGCAGGTAGTTGGGCTCCTGGCTCACCTGCGCGCCCGCGGCCCAGGGGCCGGTGCGGGCGATGGCGTAGCCGATGCGAACGGGGGCGCTTTGCGCGAACAACTGCGGTGCAACGGCGGCCGCGCCCAGCGCAGTGGCCGTGCCCTGAATCCAGTGGCGGCGGGTGGGGTGAAGCATGGAGGTCTCCTTCCGGGCGTCGGTATGCGCCCGCTGACCGGGATCGTAGAAACGGACGCCTTTCGCCGCTGTGCCTGCCGCGCACAAAGCACTTGACGCAGCGTGCAGGCGCCTAGTGGTTAACCCGCAAAGGCGAGGGCCTTGCGGGCACTCCACAATGCGCGGCACCCCGGCTCCGTGCTGCAATCTTTCGTCTTCACTGCTTTCGCCCCATGACCGCGTCCCTGCTCCTGTCCACCGACGAGATCCCGCCGAAGGAGCGCGGGCCGCTGTGGTGCGAATGGGTGTGGCGCCACTTCGGCGGGCTGGGTTCGGACCTGTACGGCGACAGCGATTTCGACGGCCACCTTGCGTCGTCGCATGCGGGCGACGTGATCCTCACGCGGCTCGAGGCGAATCGCCACCGTGTGCTGCGCACGCCGCAGATGGCGCGCCTGAGCGACGCGCCGTACCTGAAGATCGTCGCGCCCTGGCAGGGCTCGGCCGAGGTCACGCAGCGCGGGCGCGCGGCGGCCGTGCGTGCGGGCGGCTGGACGCTGTACGACACCACGCTCGACTACACCGTGGCCAACCCCGAGCGCAGCGACCACCTCATCGTGATGCTGCCGAAAGACCAGATCGCCTCGCCCGCATTGCCGCTGGGCGACCTCGTCGCGCGGCGCATCGGCGGCGACAGCGGCATCTCGCGCGTGGCGCTGGAGACCATGCGCAACACCTACCTGGAGCTGCCCTACATGAGCGAAGCCGCCGCGCGCGGCGCGGGCGAGCTGCTGATCCAGCTGGTGCGCCTGTCGCTCATGGAGCTCGCGGGCCAGAGCACCGCCCAGACCCAGCGCGAGGCGCTGAAAGACCGCATCCACCGCCACGTGGCGCAGAACCTGCGCGACCCCGCGCTGTCGATCGACGGCATGGCGCTGGCGCTGCGTTGCAGCAAGCGCCTGCTGCACCAGGCCTTCGCGGGCGACGACGACACGCTCACCGGCTACATCCAGCACCAGCGGCTGGCAGCCAGCATCCGCGACCTGATTGATCCCGCGAACGCCGCGCGCTCGATCACCGACATCGCGCTGGGCGCGGGCTTCGGCAACCTCTCGCACTTCAGCCGCGTGTTCCGCGCGCACACGGGCGGCAGCCCGAGCGAGTTCAGGCGGCAGGCGATGGTGCCGCGCTGACGATGCGCGCGTGCGCAATGTGCGCCGCGTCGGCCGGCTGCAGTCCGTTGCGTCCGGTGGGGTCGTAGCGGGCCAAGGCTGCGTGGCCGTCGATGTCTTCGAGCAGATCAAGCCCGGTGCCGCGCAGCAGCGCCGCCAGCGTCTGCGGATCGAAGCCCGACAAAAACTCTTCGCCGACCGAGGCCACGTCGCTGCGCAGCTTCTGGAAGGCTTCGGTGCCGGCGGGGCCTGCGTGCAGCGCGGCCTCGTCGATGTAGGTGAAGACCAGTTCGCTTCCCGGCGCTGCGCAGGTAGCGATATCGCGCAGCGCGGCAAGGTTGGCCTCGCGCGTCAGGTACACGGTCACGCCGAGCCATGAGAAGAACGTCGGCTGCGCGTCGTTGAACGGCGAGCGCGCGAGCGCCGCACCCAGGCTTTCGGCCGATAGGTCTGCCTCGACGAAATGCACCGATGCAGAAGGCGGCACGCCGCAGGCCGCGAGGCGCTGGCGTTTCAGCGGCTGCGTGGCCGGGTGGTCGACCTCGTAGATGTCCAGGCCCTGCGCCCAGGCGGGGATGCGGCACACGAAGCTGTCGAAGCCCGCGCCGATCAGCACGTACTGCGTGATGCCACGCGCGACCGCATCCTGCAGCGCGTCTTCCGTGTAGCGCGAACGCAGGATCACGTCGGGGTAGGCGGCGTTGGCGCGCATCGCGTCGTCGAGCGCCGTCTCTGCCGTGCCCGTCGAGCCCGCATCACGCCGCGCCAGCGCGCGTTCGCGGAAGGCGGCGTGCACGGCGTCCGGCACAAGGCGCTCGCCCCACGGGTCGTCCAGCAGCGGCGCGGGCGCGCTGCGCGAATGGATGGACCGCATCAGCGCGGTGGCGAGGGCGGTGCGGCTGGCTTGCGAAGAAGGATTCAAGGGCGGGGCTCCGGTGGTGCGAGGGGTGCGAGGGGCAAGGGCGCGAAGTTTCTGTCCGCGTGAAGCGTCTGTACAGTGCATTGTTCAAAGCAATGACCTGCACCAAATGAATTCCATGGACCTGAACCTGCTGGCCGCACTCGACGCCCTGCTGAGCACCGGCAGCGTGAGCGCGGCCGCCGAGCGCATGCATCTGAGCGCGCCGGCCATGAGCCACACGCTCGCGCGCATCCGCGAGGCGCTGGGCGATCCGATCCTCGTGCGGGCCGGCCGCAAGCTGGTGCCGACGCCGCGCGCGGTGGCGCTGCGCGATCCGGTGCGCCGCCTGATCGCCGACGCGCGCCTGCTGATGCAGCCCGACGGCGGCGTGCCGCTGGCGCGTGTGACGCGCGAGTTCACGGTGCGCGCACCCGAAGGCATGGGCATCGTCTACGGCGCCACCTTGCTGGCCGCGCTGCGGCGCGACATGCCGCTGGCGCGCCTGCGCTTCGTGCCCGAAAGCGACAGCGATGCGATGGCCCTGCGCGAAGAGCGCATCGATCTCGACGTGGGCACGCTGCCCGACCGAGGGCCAGAGACACAGACCGCGCTGCTGTACGAGCAACGCATCGTCGGCGTGGTCGGGGTGGGGCACGAACTGCTCAAGGCGCGCGTCACGCCCAAGCGCCTGGCGGCCCAGCAGCATGTGGCGGTCACGCGGCGCGCCAGGTCGGTCGAGCCCCTCGACAGCCTGCTCGCGGCACAAGGCTGCGCGCGGCAGATCGCATTGACCGTGCCCAGCGCTTATGGCGCGCTGATGGCTGCCGCGCGCTCGTCGCTGGTGGCCTGCGTGCCCGAGCCGCTGGCGCGCACCGTGGCGACGAGCCTCGGCCTGGCGATGTTCAAGCTGCCGGTGGCCGTGCCGCCCGAGCAGGTGCTGCAGGCCTGGCATCCGCGCGACGAGGTCGACTCGGCGCACCGTTGTCTTCGTGAGGCGGTGGCGGCCGTGTCGAAAGATGCGCGCTTCGGTCCGCTCACGGGCCGCGACGCGCAGGCCCCGATGCGGGGGCGCGCGCTGGCCGCACACCGCGCGCTGCTTGCAGAGTTGCCATGAATGCTTAAGCAGCGGTTGTGTCGAAGTGGACATCAAACTTAAATCTTCTTGATTAACTGGCTCCGCGGCAGGCGTCGTCCGTTCAAAAAAAAAGGTGCCGTAACGCCCGCGAAGCCTCGAGAGTGACGCTTCTCGCTGGTATCTTCGTGCGCGCAATTCAGCTCCACGCCACCACGCCCGTTGTCGACGCATTGGGTACTTGCTTCACATGCCCCTTCGTCACGACCGCATCTTTCCGCGCTACGCGTTCTACTGTGTGCTGGCCGGCCTGGCCGCGATCTATGTGTTCTGCGCCATGGTGCTGGTACCGGCCAAGATCTACATCCTTCCGTACCTCATCACGCCGGACTTCGTGCGCTACAAGGGCGCGTTCTTCGTGCTGGTGCTGGCGATTCCGGCTGCGATCTATTTGATCTGCTGGAAGGGCAGTGACTTCTTCGCGTGGCTGCGCAGCCCGCAGGAGCTGACGCTGAACGCGCAGGGCCTGCAGATCGGCACGCAGACCGTCGCGTTTGCCGACGTGACGCGGCTGCGCCATCGCCACAACCGCAACCACCTGCTGCTCACCACCCGCGACGGAAAGACGCTGCGCCTGCGGCTCGACCTGTGGGACGACGCCTTCGAGCTGCTCGCCGAGGTGGAAGAAGCCGTCGGCGAGGTGCTGCGGCACGACGTCGAGCGGCGTCTGCATGCGGGCGACACCGTGCCCTTCGGCGCCCTGGCACTCAATGCGGAAGGGCTGGTGCACAAGGGCCGGCTCATCGCGTGGTCGAGCATCGACACCATCCGCACGCAGTCCGATGCCGAAGCCATGGACGTCGACGAGCACCTGGTGATCGTCGCCAACGGCAAGACCCGCAAGATCGATCGCTCGAAGATCGACAACGAGCCGGTGCTGATGAGCTGCCTCATGCAGCGCCTGCCGTCGGCCTGAGCCTTCTTCTTTTTTCTTTTCTTCAATCTCCAAAGTACAGCGATACCGCGACTCAAAAAAATGGAAATCTACAGCTCCGCCAACCAACAGGAAAAAACCCGCCAGGACCGCCCCGTCTTCTACTCCCGCACACGGCTGATCGCCGGTGCCACGCTCTGGGTGGTGGTGACGGTCGTGCTGGCCGTGCTGTGCATCCGCGCGCAGGACAAGAACATCGGCATCCTCATTGCGGCGGGCTTCGGCCTGCTGGCCGCATGGCTGGCCGTGAAGTGCATCCGCACGCTGGCCAACATCGCCACGCCTGCATTCGTCATCGGCCGCCAGGGCCTGACCTTCGAAAACGGCCTGCTGCTGCCGTGGGGCAACATCGTCGAGAACACCTGGGTCAACCAGGACTACATGGGCATTCCCATCGGCAAGCAGATCCAGATCAAGACCGATCTGCCCAAGCCGAAGGCCCGCGTGCTGCGCCGCGCGACGGCGCTGGAAATTTCGGGCGACGAGTACCTCGCCCTGTGCGACGCCTACGCGGCCTGACGAGCCACGCCGCGCCGGAGCCCCTCCGCAGGGCAGGGCGCGGCGCCTGCTGGTAGGCTGGCAGGCCTCCATCCTCCGGGCTCGCCTTCGCGGGCCTAACGCGCATGAACGCCTCTCACCGCCGGCCGGTTCCGTTGAACAAGGCCTACCGTCTTTTGAACCACGGACCCACCGTCCTCGTGAGCGCCGCGCACGATGGCCGGCGCAACATCATGGCTGCGGCCTGGGCGATGCCGCTGGATTTCGATCCGCCCAAGGTGGCGGTCGTGCTCGACAAGAGCACCTGGACGCGCGTGCTACTCGAAGGCGCGGGCACCTTCGCGCTGCAGGTGCCCACGCGCGCGCAGCTCGACCTGACCGACGCACTGGGCAACAGCTCGGGCCGCGAGATCGCTGAGCGTGACGGCAGCGACAAGTTCGCCGCCTACGGCCTTTCGACCTTCGCGGGCGAGGCCACCGGCGCGCCGCTGCTCGAAGGCTGCGCGGCCTGGCTCGAATGCCGGCTGCTGCCCGAGCCGCCGATCCAGCAACGCTACGACCTGTTCCTCGGCGAGGTGATCGCGGCGCAGGCCGACGCGCGCGTGTTCTCCGAAGGGCGCTGGCATTTCGAGGGGCATGACGACTTGCGCACGCTGCACCACGTGGCGGGCGGGCACTTCATCGTCGATGGCGAGGCGGTCGATGCGAAGGCGCTGCCGCGCGTGACACCGTAGCCTGCATGCCGGAGCTGAGCCAGGTCATCACCGTCGTCGCCTACAGCCTCATGGGGCTGCTGGTGGCCATGATGGGGTCGCTGGGCCTGGCGGCGCTGTGGACCTGGCGCGACTGGCCCGGTGCCGACCGCCTGACCGGCCTGGCCGCGCGGCTTGCGATCCTCACGTGGATGGTGGGTGGCGTGATGCTGATCGTCGGCGGGCTGGCGATGGCCGGCCTGGCGACCTGGGTCATCTTCTGGGCGTCGAAGCCGCTGCCGTCCACGGTGCTCGGCATCGGGGGGTACGTGGCCTCGCGGGCTGTGCTCGTGGTCATGGCGGTGCTGCTGGTGCGCAAGGGCGGGCTGGTCCTCGCGGCTTGGTGGGGTGCGCGCACAGAAGGCGGTGCACCCGACGAAAAATCCGGCGCTACAGCAGGAAAGGAATGAAGCGCCGCGTGCCGCGCATGTACTCGCGGTAGGCGTCGCCGAAATGCGCGAGGCATTCCTTTTCGTCGCGCAGCGCCGTCAGGAACAGGAACAGCGTGGCCGCCAGCACCAGCGCCAGCGTGAGCCAGGTGAACTGCTTGAGGAACGCGCCCCAGGCCAGCAGCATCAGCGCCGTGTACATCGGGTGGCGGATGTAGCGGAAGGCGCCGGTGGTCACCAGCGCCGAGGTCTTTTCAAAACCGTACAGCGCCGGGTCGTCGCTGCGCGCCTCGCTCGGTTTGCCGTGCGCCTTGAGCATCCGCACCGCGTGGATGGGCAGCCAGATCGACAGCGCCAGCAGCACGCAAGAAATCAGTTGCGTGGCCGAGAGCGGATCGACATGCCACACCGGCAGGTTCAGCACGATCAGCACCAGCATGCATTCCCACGCGAAGAAGCGGAAGAAGCCGTGGGAGCCGGGCTGGCTGAGCGGGCCGCGCGACACGTACAGCAGCGCGGCCGTGCCGGCGACGAAAAGAAAGAGCTGAAACCAGAGGAGCATGGCGGCCGAATTTACACGGCCCGCGTGGCTCAGCCGGAGATCGAAAACCCGCCGTCGACGGGAATGGCGGTGCCGGTCACGTAGTCGGATGCGGCGCTGGCCAGGAACACGGCGGTGCCCGCGATGTCCGAGGGCTGGCCCCAGCGGCCGGCGGCGGCGCGGGTCTTCACGCGCTCGTACAGGCCCGGAATCTGGTTGCGTGCGCCGTCGGTCAGCTCGGTCTCGAACCAGCCCGGAAGGATGGCGTTGACCTGGATCTGGTCGGCCGCCCACGAGAGCGCGGTCGACTTGGTGAGCTGCACGATGCCGGCCTTGCTTGCGGCGTAGGCCGGGGCGTAGGGCGCGCCGAAGATCGACATCATCGAGCCGATGTTGATGATCTTGCCGCCGCCCGCGGCCTTCAGGTGCGGGTGCGCGGCGCGGCTGCACAGGAAGGCGCTGGTGAGGTTGGTGTCCATCACCTGGTGCCACTCGGCCAGCGCGAGCTGGTCGACGGGCTTGCGCACCGTGGTGCCGGCGTTGTTGATGAGGATGTCGAGCCGGCCGCAGCGCGCGACGACCTCATCGAACACTTTCTGCACCGAGGCTTCGTCGGTCACGTCGAGTGCGAGCGCGAAGCTGTCGCTGCCCAGTGCCTTCAGCGATTCGACCGCGGCGGCCGACTTCTGTGCATTGCGCGCCGCGACGATGACGCGGGCGCCGGCCTTGGCCAGGCCCTGGGCCATGCCGAGGCCGATGCCGCCGTTGCCGCCGGTGACGAGCGCGACTTTTCCTGTGAGATCGAACATCAGGTGGTTTCTGCTTTCTTGGAGACGAGGGTCAGGATATCGTAGCTCGCGACCAGTTCGCCGAGCTGGTTGGTCACCTCCACGTCCCAGGCCACCACGCCCTGGCCCTGGCCGCTCGCGTCCTTCTTGTTGCGGTCGATCTTGCGCTTGCAGGTCAGGCGCGCCTGGATGGTGTCGCCGATGCCCACGGGCTTGACGAAGCGCAGCGTGTCCAGGCCGTAGTTGGCCAGCACCGGGCCGGGCGAGGGCGAGACGAACAGGCCCGCGGCCGCCGACAGCACGAAGTAGCCGTGCGCGATGCGCTTGCCGAAGGGCGAGGCCTTGGCGGCTTCTTCGTCGAAGTGCATGTAGAAGTAGTCACCCGAGATGCCGCCGAAGGCGACGATGTCGGCTTCGCCCACGGTGCGGCGGTGCGTGAGCAGCGAGTCGCCGATGCGCAGTTCTTCAAAGTAGCGACGGAAGGGATGCACCTCGCTCTCGCGCAGCGCGGCGCCGCGCACGTGTTCGCCGGTCACGGCCGCCAGCATGGTGGGCGAGCCCTGCAGGGCGGCGCGCTGCAGGTAGTGCTTCACGGCGCGCAGGCCGCCGAGCTCTTCGCCGCCGCCCGCGCGGCCCGGGCCGCCGTGCTTGAGCACTGGCAGCGGCGAGCCGTGGCCGGTCGATTCGGCGGCGGCCTCGCGGTCGAGCACCAGCAGGCGGCCGTGCCAGGCGGCAGCCACCGGAATGGCCTTGGCCGCGATGGCCGGGTCGCGCGTGACGAGCGTGCCCACGAGGCTGCCCTTGCCGCGCGCGGCCAGCGCCAGCGCTTCGTCGATGCCGTCGTAAGGCATGAGCGTGCTGACGGGGCCGAAGGCCTCGACGTCGTGCGCGGCATCGTGTTCGAGCGGCTTGCGGCTCAGGAGCAGCGTGGGCGCGAAGAACGCGCCTTCGCTCACGCCCTCGCCCACGGGCGAGAAGCCGTCGCGTTCGCCGTACACCAGCTCTGCGCCCTGCAGCAGCGTGGCGACGCGCTCGGCCACGTCGGCCTGCTGGTCGCGCGAGGCGAGGGCGCCCATGCGCACGTCTTCGCGCGACGGGTCGCCGATGACGGTCTTGGCCAGGCGGGCGCGCAGCTTTTCGGCCACGGCATCGAGGTGCTGGCGCGGCACGATCGCGCGGCGGATGGCCGTGCACTTCTGGCCGGCTTTGGTGGTCATCTCGCGCGCCACTTCCTTCACGAAGAGATCGAACTCCTCGTCGTCGGGCGTCACGTCGGGCGCGAGGATCGCGCAGTTGAGCGAGTCGGCCTCGGCATTGAAGGGAATCGACTGGCGCACCAGGTTCGCGTTCACGCGCAGCTTGGCGGCGGTGTCGGCCGAGCCGGTGAAGGTGACCACGTCGGGGCCTTCGAGGCGGTCGAGCAGGTCGCCCGTGCTGCCGATCACGAGTTGCAGGCTGCCCTCGGGCAGGATGCCCGACTGCACGATGAGCTTCATCAGCGCTTCGGTGAGGTAGCTGGTGGCCGTGGCCGGCTTGCCGATGCAGGGCATGCCCGCGAGGAAGCTGGGCGCGAACTTTTCGAGCAGGCCCCACACCGGGAAATTGAAGGCGTTGATGTGCACCGCCACGCCGCCGCGCGGCACCAGGATGTGCGTGCCCGCGAAGCCGCCCTTCTTGCCGAGCGGGAAGGCCGGGCCTTCGTGCACGAGGTTGCCCGAGGGCAGCTCGTTGGTGCCGATGCTGGCGTAGGCGCTCAGCGTGCCGGCGCCGCCCTCGATGTCGATCCAGCCGTCGGCGCGCGTGGCGCCGGTGTGGGCCGACACGGCATACAGCGCTTCCTTGTTCGCGGCGATGTACTTGGCCAGCGCCTTCAGTCGCTCGGCGCGCTGCTGGAAGTCGAGCGTCATGAGCGCGGGGATGCCGACGCGGCGCGCGTGCGCCAGCGCCTCGGCGAAGTCGATGGCCTCGGCGTGCGTGCTCGCCACGGTCTGGCCGTTGACGGCGCTGCGCAGCGATTGCGCGGCTTCCTGGCCGATCCAGCGGCCGGCGATGTAGCTTTGAAGGGTGGTCATGCGGATGTCCTTTCGAGGTGTTGCTCCTTCCCCCGCTGGGGGAAGGTTGGGATGGGGGCAAGCGGCTTTCGTTCGGCGCAGTGCGCTATCAAACGCCGCTTGCCCCCACCCCGACCCTCCCCCGGAAGGGGAGGGAGAAAAACAGGGTCATTTCTTGTTCCCGATGCCCAGGTAGGTATCGATGATTCGCTGGTCGTGCAGCAAATCGCCGGCATTGCCTTCGAGCGCCACCGCGCCCATCTCGAGCACGTAGGCGCGGTCGGCCACCTGCAGCGCGGCGCGGGCGTTCTGTTCCACCAGCAGCACCGAGACGCCGTGCTTGCGCAGCTGCGACACCACGCGCAGCACCTCGCGCACCACCAGCGGGGCGAGGCCGAGCGAGGGCTCGTCGAGCATCAGCAGGCGCGGGCGCGCCATGAGCGCGCGACCGATGGCCAGCATCTGGCGCTCGCCGCCCGAGAGCGTGGAGGCCATCTGCGGACGGCGCTCCTTCAGGCGCGGAAAGATCTCGAAGATCTCGTCCATGCGCGCGCGCTGGTCGCGCTTGCCCTTGCGCCACTGGTAGAAGCCGCCGAGCAGCAAGTTGTCTTCGACCGACATCTCGCCGAACAGCTCGCGCCGTTCGGGCACCAGTGCCACGCCGCGCGCCACCATGGTCTCGACGCCGGGGCGCGCGATGCGCTCGCCGTCGAGCGACAGCTTGCCGCTCGACACCAGCAGGCCCATGGCCGCGCACAGCAGCGTGGTCTTGCCGGCGCCGTTGGGGCCGATCACAGTGACGATCTCGCCTTCGTTCACGTGCAGGCGCACGCTGTGCACCGCCTCGACGGTGCGGTAGGCGACGCAAAAGTCTTCCAGTTGAAGAATGGGATGGCTCATCGGGCGTCTTCCAGCAGTTCATCGTCGGCGCCGCCCAGGTAGGCCTCGAGCACGCGCGGGTTGGCCTGCACTTCGGCCGGCGTGCCGGTGGCGATCACGGTGCCGAACTCGAGCACCGTGATGCGGTCGGCGAGATTCATCACGAACTCCATGTCGTGCTCCACCACGAGGATGCCCAGGCCTTCAGCGCGCAACTGGCCCAGCAGCTCGGAGAGCGCGCGCTTTTCAAGATGGCGCAGGCCGGCGGCGGGTTCGTCGAGCAGCAGCACCGAGGGCTGGCCGGCGAGCGCGCGTGCGATCTCGACCACGCGCTGCTGCCCGAG
Source organism: Variovorax sp. YR752 (assembly GCF_943372545.1). Lineage (NCBI taxonomy): Bacteria > Pseudomonadati > Pseudomonadota > Betaproteobacteria > Burkholderiales > Comamonadaceae > Variovorax > Variovorax sp. YR752. Next base: position 49,718 of record NZ_CALRZC010000027.1, read on the forward strand.
CGAGAGCGACGCGGCCGGCGTGTCGGCGTGCGCGCCGAGGCCGCAGCGCTCGATCTGCTTGCGCGCTTCGGCCATCAGCGCGGCTTCTTCGGCGCGGTCCAGCCGCAGCATCGCGGCGAGCCAGCCGCGCCTGGCGCGCAGGTGCGCACCGAGCGCCACGTTCTCGACCACGCTGCGCTGGCCCAGCAGGCGCACGTGCTGGAAGGTGCGGCCCAGGCCGCGTGCCGCGAAGGCGCGCGAGGGGCGGCCCGACATGGCATCGCCTTCGAGCCGAACCTGGCCCGAGCTGGGGTCGTCCACGCCCGAGATCATGTTGAAGAAGGTGCTCTTGCCCGCGCCGTTCGGGCCGATCAGCGCATGGATCTCGCCGGCCTTCAGCGTCATCGAGATGTCGTTGTTGGCGATGAGGCCGCCGAAGCGCTTGCTGACCGCGTCGGCCTGCAGCAGCATCGTGCCCGCCGCCGGCAGCACGCGTTGTGCAAGCTGCGCCGCCGGGGCCGTCGATGTACCGGCTGCGGGCGCCTTGGCCACCGGCCGCACCCAGCGGCTCACCAGCCGCGCCAGCGTGGGCCACAGGCCGTCGGCAAAGCGCTGCAGCACGAACAGCATCAGCAGGCCGAACACCACCACCTCGAAGTTGCCGCTGGTGCTCAGCAGCGCAGGCAGGATGTCCTGCAGCTTCTCTTTGAGCAGCGTGATCAGCGTGGCGCCGAGCACCGCGCCCCACAGGTGGCCCGCGCCGCCGACCACCGCCATGAACAGCATCTCGATGCCGATGTTGAGGTTGAAGGGCGTGGGGTTCACGAAGCGCTGCATGTGCGCGTAGAGCCAGCCCGACACGGCCGCCAGCAGTGCGGCCAGCACGAACAGCTTGATGCGGTGGCGCGCCGTGTCGACGCCCATCGACTCGGCCATGAGCCGGCCGCCCTTGAGCGCGCGGATGGCGCGGCCTTCGCGCGAGTCGAGCAGGTTGTGCAGCGCCCACAGCGCCAGCAGCAGCACGGCCCAGATCACCACGCCGAGTGCGCGCGGCGAGGCCAGCGAGATGCCCGCGACCACCAGCGGCGGCACGCCCGTGATGCCGGTCTGGCCGCCCAGGAACTCCATGTTGCCGAGCAGGAAGTACAGGCTCAGGCCCCAGGCGATGGTGCACAGCGGCAGGTAGTGGCCCGACAGCTTGAGCGTGACCGCGCCGAGCGCCCAGGCCAGCGCAAAGGTCAGCACCAGCCCGAGCAGCAGGCCGAGCCACGGCACCAGCGCCGACCCGGCCATGCCACCGAGCCAGCCCGCGGCCGTGGGCGAGGTGCAGATCCACGCGGTGGCATAGGCGCCCATGCCGACGAACGCGGCCTGGCCGAAGGAGGTCATGCCGCCGACGCCGGTCAGCATGACCAGCCCGGCGGCCACCAGCGCGTACAGGCCGATGTTGCTGAGCACCGCGACCGTGAAGTCGGGCAGCCAGCCCCAGGCCAGCGCGAGCGCGACGATGCACGCCAGCGTGAGCGTGCGCGGCGTGACCAGCGGACGGCCCGCGTGGGCCGTGGTGGAAGAGGTGGTGGGCGACGCGCTCATTCCTCGTCCTCCACGTGGTGGCTGCGCAGCGAACGCCACCACAGCACCGGGATGATCAACGTGAACACCAGCACTTCCTTGTAGGCACTGGCCCAGAACGAAGAAAAGGCTTCCAGCAGGCCGACCAGCAGCGCGCCCGCGAGCGCCAGCGGGTAGCTCGCGAGCCCGCCGACGATGGCGGCCACGAAGCCCTTCAGGCCGATGAGAAAACCGGTGTCGTAGTAGACCGTGGTGATCGGTGCGATCAGCAGGCCCGACACCGCGCCGATGAGCGCCGCGAGCGCAAAGCTCAGGTCGCCCGACAGCTCGGTGGGAATGCCCGAGAGCCGTGCGCCCACGCGGTTGATGGCGGTGGCGCGCAGCGCCTTGCCGACCATGGAGCGGCCGAAGAACCAGAACATCGCAATCACCAGCAGCAGCGTGACGCCGACCACCACGATCGACTGGCCGCTCACGGGGATGCCGCCGATGTCGAAGCGCACGTCGGAGAACGGCGTGGTGCGCGAGCCCTCGGCACCGAAGAAGAACAGGCCCAGGCCGACCAGCACGCCGTGCAGCGCGACCGAGACGATCAGCAGCATCAGCACCGTGGCGTCGGCCAGCGGACGGTACGCCAGGCGATAGAGCAGCGGCCCCAGCGGCGCGATCAGCACCAGCGTGGTGATGGCCTGCATCGTCATCGACGTGGGCTTGAGGCCCAGCACCAGCACCGCGGCAACGGCCGGGAAGGCGACACACCACGTGAAGGCCGAGCGCCAGTCGATCGTTGCGCCGCGCTTCCAGCGCCACAGCTCCACGACGAGCGCCATGGCGCCCAGCGCCACCAGCAGCCACAGCGTGGCCGGCGTGCGCCCGCCCTGCAGCGCCGCCATCGACAGCGCACCGAAGGCGACGAACTCGCCCTGCGGAATGAAGATCACGCGCGTGACCGAAAACACCAGCACCAGCGCGAGCGCCATCAGTCCGTAGACCGCGCCGTTCACGATGCCGTCCTGCCCGAGCAACAGGGCAATCTGCAAGTCCATATGAAAACCTTCGGGCGGGGCCCGTGTGTCGAGTCAGTGTCTGCGGCAGGCGGCGTCGGTCGCGCGCGCTGCTGTCCGTCTGCGTCTGCGTTTGCATTGCTCCTTCCCCCTCTGGGGGAAGGTTGGGATGGGGGCAGCCACTGCGTTCAAGGCTGCGCGGCATTCAAAGCCGTCGTGCCCCCACCCCGGCCCTCCCCCAGCGGGGGAGGGAGCAAGTCAGAGAACGCTCAGGGCTGGTATTTCCAGGCGCCGTTTTCGATCTTCACCATCACACGCGCGCGCTGGTCCAGGCCCAGGTGGTCCTTCTCGGTCATGTTGAACACGCCATGCGCGCCCGACACGTCCTTGGTCTGCTCGAGCGCATCGCGCAGGGCGGCGCGGAACTCGGGCGTGCCCGGCTGAGCCTTCTTCAGCGCGACCGGCACGGCCGAGCTCATCAACAGGCCCGCGTCCCAGGCGTGCGCGCCGAAGGTCGAGACCGTGCCCTTGCCGTAGGCGGCTTCATAGGCGGCGACGTAGGCGAGCGCAGACTTCTTCACCGGGTTGCTGGCGGGCAGCTGGTCGGCCACGAGCACCGGGCCGGCCGGCAGGAAGGTGCCGTCGACGTCCTTGCCACCCACGCGCAGGAAGTCGGCATTGGCCACGCCGTGCGTCTGGTACATCTTGCCGGTGTAGCCGCGCTCCTTGAGCGTCTTCTGCGGCAGCGCGGCCGGCGTGCCGGAGCCGGCGACCAGCACCGCGTCGGGCTTGGCGGACATGAGCTTCAGCGCCTGGCCGGTGACCGAGGTGTCGGAGCGCGCATAGCGCTCGTTGGCCACGATCTTGATCTTCTTCAGCTCGGCGGCTTTGGCAAATTCCTGCGACCAGCCTTCGCCGTACGCGTCGGAGAAACCGATGAAGCCGACCGTCTTCACGCCGTTGGCGGCCATGTGCTCGGCGATGGCCAGCGACATCATGATGTCGTTCTGCGGCGTCTTGAAGACCCACTTCTTCTTGGCGTCCATCGGCTCGATGATGCGGGCCGAAGCGGCCACCGAGATCATCGGCGTCTGCGCTTCGCTGGCCACGTCGATCATCGCGAGCGAGGCCGGCGTGGTGGTCGAGCCCAGGATCACGTCGACCTTGTTCTCGGCGATCAGCTTGCGCGTGTTGTTCACGGCGGCCGTGGTGTCGGAGGCATCGTCCAGCACGATGTAGTTGATCTTCTGCCCGCCGATGGTCTTGGGCATCAGCGAGATGGTGTTCTTCTCGGGGATGCCGAGCGACGCCGCCGGCCCGGTGGCCGAGATGGTCACGCCGACGTTGACGTCGGCCCAGGCCGAGAGGGCCGTGGCGCACAGGGCGGCGATCAGCAGGGGCTTGAAGAATGTCATGGTTGGTTTGTCTCCGGGTTGGTAGGGGAAAGGCCGAGGGAAAAGGCTGCGTTCAACGCTCGTCGAAAGACAGCGTGACGCGTTCGGTCAGGGGGTGGGCCTGGCAGGTCAGCACGAATCCCGCGGCCACTTCATTCTTGTCGAGCGCAAAGTTTCTTTCCATGCGGACTTCCCCGTCCACGCACTTCGCGCGGCAGGTGCCGCACACGCCCGAGGTGCACGAGAACGGCACTTCGAGCCCGGCCGCCGACGCCGCATCGAGGATGCTGGGCTGGCCCTCGGTGTAGGTGATTTCGCGCTGCAGGCCGTCGCGCACGATGGTCACGCGCGCCTGCTTGGCATCGCCCGGCTGCGCCTCGTGCACCACCGCGCCGACCTGGGCGGCCGAGGTGGCCGAGGGCAGCGCAACGCCGAAGCGCTCGATGTGGATGCGGTCTTCAGGCACGCCCGCGGCGAGCAGCGCGGCCTCGGCCTCGTCGTTCATCTGGAACGGGCCGCACACGTACACCTGGTCGATCTGCGCGGCGGGCACCACCGAGGCCAGGAACTCGCCGATCTTTTCGCGGTTCATCACGCCGAAGCCCAGCGGCGAATCGGTGTGCTCGTCGGAGAACACATGCTGCAGCACGAGGCGCGTCATGTAGCGGTTCTTCAGGTCCTCGATCTCTTCCTTGAACATCGTGGACTGCAGCTGGCGGTTGCCGTAGATCAGCGTGAAGCGGCTCATCGGCTCGCGCGCCAGCACGGTCTTCATGATCGACAGGATCGGCGTGATGCCGCTGCCGCCCGCAATGCCCACATGGTGCCGCGCGGCCTCGGGCTCGAGGGGCACGAAGAAGCGGCCTTGCGGCGCCATCACCTGCAGGCTGTCGCCGGGTTGCAGGTGCGCGTTGATCCAGTTGGAGAACACGCCGCCGCGCACCTTGCGCACGCCGACGCGCAACTCGCCGTCGTCGATGCCGGCGCAGATCGAATAGGAGCGGCGCAGGTCCTGGCCGTCGATGTCATGGCGCAGCGTGAGGTACTGGCCTTGCGTGAAGCCGAAGACTTGCTGCAGGTCGGCCGGCACCTCGAACGAGACGATGACGGCCTCGTGCGTGTCGGGCTCGATGGCCTTCACGCGCAGGGGGTGGAAGAGGGTGCTCATCGTGGGCGTGCCTCAAATAGGCTTGAAATGTTCGAAGGGTTCGCGGCAGGCCATGCAGCGGTACAGGGCCTTGCACGCGGTCGAGCCGAAGGCCGAGAGCCGCTCGGTGCGCTCGCTCGCGCAGCGCGGGCAGGCGATGCGCTCGCCGGCCATGCGGCCGAAGAGCTTGATCGGCACGGCGGTGGTGGAGGCCTGCTCGGGCGTGAGGTGCGCGGGCGGCGCGATGCCGTAGGCCTTGAGCTTGTCGCGGCCTTCGTCGCTGATCCAGTCGCTGGTCCAGGCGGGGGCGCGGCGCAAGGTGGCGCGGGCGCGGCCCAGGCCGGCCTGTTCGATGGCGGCCAGCACATCGTGCTCGATGGCTTCGGTGGCGGGACAGCCGGAGTAGGTCGGCGTGAGCACGACCTCGAGGCCGTCGTCGTGCTCGATCACCTCGCGCACGATGCCCAGGTCACAGACCGACACGGCCGGCACCTCGGGGTCGGGCACGGTGTGCAGTACGGCCCATGCCGCATCGACACGCGATGCCAACACGTTCGTGGTCACCACACGCCTCCGGGGAAGCTGCGCTGCAGGTGCTGCATCTCGGCCAGGATGTAGCCCATGTGCTCGCTGTGCACGCCGTGCTTGCCGGTGCTGCGGAAGGCGGCTTCCTTCGGCATGGCGAGGCCGGCCGCGTCGAGCACCTGCTGCATGTCGGCAAGCCAGGGCTCGCGCAGCTCGCTCCATGCGGGGCCGAGGCCGCTGGCGCTGGCTTGCGCGTCGACGTCGTCGCTTTCGAACAGCTCGGGCACGTAGAGCCACAGCTGCTTGAGCGCCTTCTCGGTGCGGCGGCGCGATTCGTCGGTGCCGTCGCCCAGGCGCACGACCCAGTCGGCCGAGTGCTGCTGGTGGTAGCGCGCTTCCTTCAGCGCCTTGCCGGCGATGGCGGCCACTTCGGCGTCGCTCGACGCGGCCAGGCGTTGCCACAGCAGCTTGAGCAATGTGGCGACCATGGTGTTGCGCAGCACGGCAAAAGCGAAGTCGCCGCGCGGCAGCTCGACCAGCGTGAGGTTGAAGTAGTCGCGTTCGTCGCGCAGGTAGGCGAGCTGGTCTTCGTCGTGCGCGCGGTCAGCGCCTTCGAGCTTGCCGGCGTGCGTGAGCACCGCGCGGGCCTGGCCGACGAGGTCGAGCGCGATGTTGGCCATCGCGATGTCTTCTTCGAGCACCGGTGCGTGGCCGCACCATTCGCCCAGGCGCTGCGCGAGCACGAGGCAGGTGTCGCCGATGCGCAGCAGGTAGTGCACGGCGGGCGTGCGGTTCAGTTCGATCGAGGCTTGCATGTCAGTGGCTCTGTCTTGCTCCCTCTCCCCTTGGGGAGAGGGCTGGGGTGAGGGCATGGGCGGTGGATAAAGCCTGTCGGTGGCGACGGCCGGCGG
>NZ_CALRZC010000028.1:0-56106 GCF_943372545.1 Variovorax sp. YR752
TGGACGCGGAGCCCGTGTTCGACACGCTGCAGCGCTGGCTCGACCGGCGGTTTCCGGTCGCGGCCGAGTCCACGCTCGCCGCCTGAGGTCGCTCAGGCCTTGGCCGCCAGCGCCTGCTTGCGCTGAGTCTGCGCGAGCCAGAGCAGCGCTGCGCCGGTCAGCACCACCGGCACCAGCGAACCGTAGTTCAGCAGCTGCCAGCCCTGCGTGGTCACCAGCACGCCCGAAGCGAACGAGGTCAGCGCCAGCGTCGCGAACACGCAGAAGTTGAGCGCGCCCTGGGCGCGGTCGCGCTCTTCGGCGGTGTAGGCCGTGAGCGAGAGCGTCGTGCTGCCGGTGAACAGGAAATTCCAGCCCACGCCCAACAGGAACAGCGCCACCAGGAAGTGGTGCAGCTCCACGCCCGACAACGCCACCACGATGCAGCCGAGGTTGAGCGCCAGCCCCACCCCCATCACCGGCAGCACGCCGAAGCGGCGAATCAAGTGGCCGGTGAAGAAGCCCGGCGCGAACATGCCGATCACGTGCCATTCGAGCACCAGCGCCGCGTCGGAAAACGGCAGGCTGCAGATCTGCATCGCGATGGGCGTGGCGGCCATGAGCAGGTTCATCACGCCGTAGCTCAGTGCGCCCGCGGCGGCGGCCACGATGAACACGGGCTGCCGCATGATCTCGCCCAGCGACCTGCCGCCGGCGGCTTCCTTGCGCGTCGGTGACGGGGGGAATTCGATGAAGCGCATCACCGCCATCGAGAGCAGCGCCACCGCCGCCAGCGCGATGTACGCGCCGGCGAACGGCACGGAAAGGGCGTCGCGCGTGAAGGTGGCGAGGTTCGGGCCGGCCACCGCACCGATCAGGCCGCCGGCCATCACCATCGACACGGCCTTCTCGCGCCAGGCCGGCAGTGCCAGCTCGGCCGCCGCGAAACGGTAGAGGCCGGCGTTGGCGTTGTAGTAGCCCGCGACCAGGGTGGCAAAGCACAGCAGCCAGAAATTCTTCGACGACGCCGCGTAGGCGCACAGCAGCGCCGAGCCGACCGCCACCGCCAGCCCGATCTGGAACGAGCCGCGGCGGCCGAAGCGCTGCTGCGTGCGCGCCACCAGCCCCGTGCTCAGCGCGCCGCCCACCACGTAGCCCATCACAGGCAGCGTGGCCATCCAGCCCTGCGGCGCGATGCCCAGGCCCACGAGACCGTTGATGGCGATGAAGGTGACGTTGTTGGTCAGGAGCAGGCCCTGGCAGATGGCCAGGAGCCACAGATTGCGATTCATGGGGCGCGGTTCTACGCGATTGGCCGACGAAGGCAAGGCGCCGGCCAAAAAAAAGCGCCCTCGCGGGCGCCGGAATTCTGAGAATGAAAATTCGCCGGTTGGCAGGTCAGGTCGGCTTGTTGCCTTGCAGCAGACCGCTGAGCGAGCCCAGTAGGTCGTCCTGGTTGCCGAGGCCTTGCTCGGGCACCTTGCCCTGCGGCGTGAGCTGGTTGATGAGGGCCGGCAGCATGGTGGCCAGCATCGGCAGCAGCATTTGTGCGTTGATGCCGAGTTTGGACGCGATGGCGGCGATCGTGTCGCCGCCCAGCGCGTTCTGCAACTGATCGCCCGAGACCTGCTTGTTTTCACCGTTGCCGATCCACGAGCCGATCACGTCGCCCATGCCCGCCTGCTCGAATTTCGAGACCATGCCGCCGAGGCCGCCCTGCCCGCCGTTGTTGGCAAGCAGACCGCCCAGGGCGCCGGCGAGGCCTCCGAGATCTCCCAATCCCCCGAGGCCACCGCCCTGCGGTTGCTGCTGTTGTTGTGCAGCGCCTCCCAGCACCTGACCGAGTACCGAATCGAGCAATCCCATGGCGTTTCCTTGGTGTGTGACAGAACCGGCGGCATTTTCCGACGCCCCGGACCGCAAGCCGAAGGTGGCGTGACCACTTTCAAGCTGGCATCGTGACAAATTACTTGGTCCGCGCAGGCCGTTTGGGAAGCAATGCGGGATTGACCCCTTGCACGCCCACCAAGCCCAGCACGGTGACGAGCGAATTCTGCGCGCCTTTCCATGCATCTGTCACGTCGATCGACTCGGCCAGCGAGTGGAATCCGCCCGACTTGCCGCCGCCGCCGATGATGATGGCCGGGATGCCCAGCGAAATAGGAACGTTTGCATCCGTGCTGCCGCCGCGCAGCAGCGTCTTGTGGCCAAAAGCACTGTTGGCGCGCGTCGCGGCTTCGACGATCACCGAGTCGGGTGCCGTGCGGCCACCCGGGCGGTCGCCGATGAGCTTGGTGCTAACGCTCAGTGAGCTCACGTTCCAGCGCTTGTTCTCTTCCGCCACGGCCTCGTCGAGCGTGGCGAGGATCTTCTTCTCGGCCTCGAGCAGCGAGGCCATGTCGTCCGAGCGGATGTCGATCGCCATGCGCGCATCGGGCGCGATGGTGTTCACCGACGTGCCGCCGCCCACGGTGCCGACGGTGAAGGTGGTTTTGGGGAAGCTGGGCGTGCGCACTTCGGCGATCTTGGCGATGGCGCGGCCCATGCCGTGGATCGCGCTGGGCACCTGGCCGAAGGCGCCGAAGCTGTGGCCGCCCGGGCCCTTGAAGGTGACTTCGTAGCGGTGGCTCGCGGTGCCGAGCACCAGCACGTGGCCGTCGGGCGAGGGCTCGAGGCCGACCATGCCGTCGATGTCGAGGTGGTCGCGGAAGATGGCCTTCATGCCGCGCAGGTTGCCCAGCTCTTCCTCGCCGACGTTGGCGACGAACATCAGGTCGCCGACGGTCTGGATCTTGTTGTCGTTGAGCACCTTGAGCCACGACAGCAGCACCGACAGGCCGCGCGTGTCATCGCCGATGCCGGGCGCATAAAGCTTGCCGTCGCGCTCCTTCACCTTCACGTCGGTGCCGGCCGGAAAGACCGTATCGAGGTGCGCTGAGATCAGCAGCTTCGGGCCGTTGCCCGTGCCCTTGCGCACGCCGACCACATTGCCTTCGGCGTCGATCTTCGCGTCGGTCAGGCCGAGCGCCTTCATGCGCGCCAGGAAGGCTTCGGCACGCTTCTGTTCCTTGAAGGGCGGCGCCTCGATCTCGGTCAGCGTCTTCAGTTCTTCGACCGTGCGTTCGTGGTCGGCCTTGACCGATTCCAACAGCTTGCGGATCGCAGGCGAGGCCATGAGTTGGGTGTAGGCCTGGTCGACCGCGGGGCTGACCTGCGCCGGCGTGGGCGCGACGGCCTGGCTCTGGGCGTGGACGGCGGGCACCGCGCACAGCGCGGCCAGGACGAGGGGAGCGAGACGAAACGCGCGGGATGAACGAGGCATGAGGGAGCGGTCCTTCCGGGAGGCGGATTGAACAAGAAAAGGGAAGCGGCCATTGTTCCGCAGGCGCCCGGCTCGCGCCTCGCGGAAAACCCCCCGGAACGGCTCAGGCGCCGATGAGCGACACCAGCGCGGCGAGTGCGGCGGTTTCCGCGCGCAGCACCCGCGCGCCGAGCGTGGCTGGTGCGAAGCCGCGCGCGATGGCGTCCTGTTCCTCGGTGGCGCTGAGCCCGCCTTCGGGGCCGCTCAGCACGAGCGCGGGCTGCGTGGTCGGGGTGCCCGCAGCCACGGCGGCGACGGTGCGTGTGCCGTCGGCCAGGCTCAGTACGAGACGCGTTGCCGCAGCGTCGGAGGCGGCAGCACCGCCGAGCCAGCCCGCGAAGGACTGCACCGGATGAATCACCGGCACGCGGTTGCGTCCGCATTGCTCGCAGGCCGCGACGGCGATGGCTTCCCAGTGCGCCCGCTTCTTCTCGGCGCGTTCGCCCGACAGGCGCAGCACGCCGTGCGCGGTGGCCAGCGGCTGGATGCTGGTCACGCCGAGTTCGGTGGCCTTTTCGACCAGCCAGTCCATGCGCTCGTTGGCCGGCATGCCGACCGCGAGGTGCACGGCGCGGGTCGCTTCGCGCTCCACCGGCGTGTGGGCGCCGACCGCCACGGCGACCTCGCTGCGGCCCATGCGTTCGACCGTCGCGGCGTACTCGCCGCCCGCGCCATCGAACAGGGTGAGGGTGTCGCCGGGCTGCATGCGCAGCACCTGCACATGGCGCGCGGCGCCCGGCGGCAACGCCAGGCTGGCGCCGGCGGTCAGCGGCACGGAGCAGTGAAAACGGGGCATGCTATGAAATCAGGAGCTGACGGCGCCCGTGGTGCGGGCGCTACAGCGATTTTCTTTTTCGGCTTTTTTCAGTTTCTCTTCAGACTCGGCCGTAGGCGAAGCCGGTGACGGCCGTGGTGCCCTCGACCTCGTCGATCACCCGCACGAGCGGCGTGAGTTCCATGTAGCGGCTGGCGGTGGCGCGGATGTAGGCAATGAAGCGTGGCGTGTCGGCCAGGTAGCGCGGCTTGCCGTCGCGCAGCGTGAGGCGCGCGAAGATGCCGGCGACCTTGAGGTGGCGCTGCAGGCCCATCCATTCGACCGCGCGGTAGAAGGCGCCGAAATCTTCATCGACCGGCAGGCCCGCCTTGCGCGCGGCGTTCCAGTAGCGGATGGTGATGTCGAGCACGAACTCCTCGTCCCAGCTGAGGAACGCATCGCGCATCAGGCTGGCGATGTCGTAGCTAATCGGGCCGTAGACGGCGTCCTGGAAGTCGAGCACGCCCAGCGGCTGGCCGGCCTCGCTGCCGATCATGAGGTTGCGCGGCATGAAGTCGCGGTGCACGTACACGCTCGGCGACGCGAGGTTGTTCTCGACGATCAGCGCGAAGGCGCGGTCCAGGCGTTCTTTCAGCCGGCCTTCCACGGCCACGCCGCGGTGCTTGCTGATGTACCACTCGGGAAAGAGCGCCAGTTCACGTTCGAGCAGCGCCCGGTCGTAGGGCGGCAGCACGCCGGGTTTCGAGGCCAGCTGCCAGCGGATCAGCGCGTCGATGGCCTGGTCGTAGAGCGGCCGGTTGGCGTCGGGGCGGGCCGGGTCGATCACGTCGAGCATGGTCTGGTGGCCCAGGTCGTCCAGCAGCAGGAAGCCGTGGTCGCGGTCCCATTCGAGCACCTGCGGCGCGGTCACGCCCGCCTCGGTCATCAGCTGCGCCACCTGCACGAAGGGGGCACTGTTTTCCTTGTCGGGCGGCGCATCCATCACGATGCGCGTGCCGCCGTCGGCGGTGTCCAGGCGGAAGTAGCGGCGGAAGCTGGCGTCGGCCGAAGCCAGCCGCACGGTGTCCGGGCGCAGCTGCCGAGTCTCGGCGATGCCGGCCAGCCAGCCCCGGAACGCTTCGGCCCGCTGCGGATCTGTCCAGAGAATGGCCTGAGCGGGGTGTGGGGTCGTGGACGCCGGGGTCGAAGGTGCTGTCATGGATAATCAATTCTACAAATCCGCCTGGCGCGGCCCCCCTGTTCAAGGCCGATCCGGCCGGGCGGGGTGGCTGCCGGACCCCGCAACCCGCCGGCTTGCCGCGCCGTCCCGACGATTTTTCGTTCCGAATCGATGCCTACGACCCCACGCGCTGCCCTGCGACGTTCGAGCCCGCCGCTGCCACTGGCCGTGCTGTCGCTGGCGCTGCTGCACGCGCATGGCGCCTTTGCCCAGCAGGCCGGTGTGCTTGACGGACCGCTCACGCTGAAGCGCACGCCGCTGCTCACCGAGACACTCACGCCCGCGCAACGCAGCCAGCTGCCCAGCCTCGTCACCGGCGACCGCATTTCCGGCCGTCCCGACCTCGAGACGGTGGTCGAGGGCAACGCCACGCTGCGCCGCGGCCCGCTCGCCATCACGGCCGACCGCCTCGAGTACTACCAGCCCGACGACCGCGCCAAGGCCACCGGCAATGTGCGGGTCAACCAGGCCGGCAACGTGTACGAAGGCCCCGAGCTCGAACTCAAGCTCGAGACCTTCGAGGGCTTCTTCAACAACGTGCGCTATCGCTTCCTCTCGACCGGTGGCCACGGCGAGGCCGAGCGCATCGACTTCGTCGACTCCAACGTCTCGATCGCGCGGCGCGCCAGCTACACCACCTGCCGCCGCGAAGATTTCCCCGGCTGGATGCCGGCCTGGCTGCTGACCGCCGCCACGCTGACCACCGACACCGAGGAAAACGAGGGCGTCGCCATCGACGCGCGGATGAGCTTCATGGGCATCACGACGCCGCCGATTCCGCGCGTGACCTTCCCGCTGTCGAACGAGCGCAAGAGCGGCCTGCTGCCGCCCACCATCGGGCTGGACAACACCAACGGCTTCGAGGTCGCGCAGCCCTACTACTGGAACATCGCGCCCAACCGCGACGCCACCATCACGCCCACGCTGATGAGCAAGCGCGGGCTCAACCTGGCCAACGAATTCCGCTACCTTGAGAAGGACTACAGCGGCAGCATCCGCCTGGACCTGATGGGCAGCGACCGCCTCGTGGGCCAGCGCTACAACGAGGCGCGCGCCGAGCAACTGCAGAGGTTCAACAACGGCGAGATCGCGCTCAAGGACCTGAACCTCGGCAAGCAGCCCGACGGCAGCAAGCGCTGGGGCCTGTGGCTCAACCACCACCACGACTTCGACGCCAAGGCGTTGGGGCTCGACTCGCTGTCCGCGAACATCAACATCAACCGCGTCAGCGACAACGACTACTGGCGCGACTTCACGCGCACGCCGACGCTGGCGCAGCGCCAGCTGCCGAACGATGCCTCGCTGAACTGGGTCAAGGGCGACTGGAGCGGCGCCGTGCGCGCCCTGCGCTACCAGACGCTGCAGTACAACCTGTCGCCGGTCGTGCCCTCGTATGACCGCGTGCCGCAGATCACGGCCAACTACGCCAAGTACGACTGGCATGGTTTCGACGTTTCGCTGAACACCGACTACTCGCGTTTTCGCGTCAACAGCATCCTGGCGGGCCAGCCCGGCTTCGATCTCAACCAGCAGTCGCAGCCCGACGGCGACCGCGTGTTCGCGCAGGCGGCGATCAGCCGGCCGTTCCTCACGCCGAGTTCCTTCGTCATTCCCAAGCTGCAGCTGCACGCGACCTCGTACAACTACTACCTGCCGCAGTCGTCCATTCCGAAGGTGTCGGTCAACGGCATCGACTATGTGAACGGGATGCCGTACAACCCGAGCCAGCTGTACTTCTTCCAGACCTCGTCGAACCGCGTCGTGCCGACCTTCAGCCTCGACAGCGGCCTGATCTTCGAGCGCGACGCCAACTACTTCGGCCGCGCCTTCCGCCAGACGCTGGAGCCGCGCGCGTACTACGTGTACACGCCGTACCGCAACCAGAGCATGCTGCCGAACTACGATTCGGCCGCCAACGACTTCAGCTTTGCGACCATCTACACCGAGAACGCCTTCTCGGGCGCCGACCGCATCTCGGACACCAACGCGCTCACGCTGGGCGTCACGTCGCGCCTGATCGACCCCGGCACCGGCGTCGAAGCCGTGCGCTTCGGCATCGCGCAGCGCTTCCGCTACGCCGACCAGAAGGTCACGCTGCCGGGCATCGCACCGGTCACCGACCGCACCAGCGACCTGCTGCTGGGCGCCCAGATCAACTGGACGCCCAAGTGGAGCCTGGACACGCTGCTCCAGTACAACCCCGATTCGCGCCGGTCCACGCGCAGCGCGATCAGCGCTCGCTACAACCCGGGGCCGTACCGCAACCTCAGCGCCGCCTTCCGCTACCAGGCGCCGAGCACGCCCACGGCCACCGACGGCAACAAGTCGATCGACTTCGGCTGGCAATGGCCGCTCAACGACCTGTGGGGCGACAAGGGCAAGGACCTCGGTCCGGGCAAGGGCGAAGGCGGCGGACGCTGGTACGCCGTGGGCCGCCTGAACTACAGCCTGCAGGACAAGAAGCTCACCGACGGCGTGCTCGGGGTCGAGTACGACGGCTGCTGCTGGATCAGTCGCGTGGTGCTGCAGCGCATCACCACCGGCCAGGTCACGGCCAACACCCGCATCATGTTCCAGCTCGAATTCGTCGGGTTCTCCGCCATCGGATCGAGCCCGATGCAGGCCCTGCGGCAGAACGTGCAGCGCTACCAGCCGCTGCGTCAACCGACCGAGGCGCCGAGCCGCTTCACCAATTACGACTGAAACGACGACCGTTCACGCCATGAAACACATCCGTTCCCTCCTCACCCTGGGTTGCCTTGCGGCCATCGCCGCAACGGCCGGCGCACAGGGCTTTCGTTCCGGCAGCGGCATCACGGACATCATGCGCGCCGGTCCCCGCATCGTGCCGCCGACGGCCCGCCCTGCCGCTCCCACGGCGGCGCCGGTGCAGCGCGCCGCCGAGTACATCGTGGCGCTGGTCAACTCCGAGCCCATCACCAACACCGAGGTGCAGTCGCGCGTCACGCGCCTGATCCGCGAGAACCCGGACGCCGAGCGCGTGCCGCGCGCCGAACTCACGCGCCTCGTGCTGGAGCGCCTGATCACCGAGCGCGCGCAGCTGCAGCTCGCGAAGGAAAACGGCATCAAGGTCGATGACGTGGCGATCGACCAGGCCGAGCAGACCGTGGCCCGCCAGAACGAGATCAGCCTCACCGAACTGCGCAGCCGCGTCGTGGCCGAGGGCATCTCGCCGCGCGAATTCCGCAACGACCTGCGCGACCAGCTGCTGCTCACCCGCCTGCGCGACCGCGAAGTCGAGTCGAAGGTCAAGATCAGCGACACCGAAGCCGACGAGTACCTGCGCGACCAGCGCGAGAGCGCCGTCAAGAACAACGCCCTGCTCAACCTGAACATCGCCCAGCTGCTGGTGGCCGTGCCCGAGAGTGCCACCGACGCGCAGATCGCGACCGCACAGAAGAAGGCCACCGACCTCGCGCAGCGTGCGCGCAGCGGCGAAGACTTTGCCAAGCTGGTGCGCGAGAACTCCGACTCGCCCGACCGCGCCAATGGCGGCGCGCTCGGCCTGCGCAGCGCCGACCGTTACCCGCCGGTGTTCGTCGAAGCCACGCAATCGACCGCGGTGAACGGCATCTCCGGCCCCGTGCGTTCGGGCGCCGGCTTCCACGTGCTCAAGGTGCTGACCAAGACGCAGGTGGGTTCGTCGGATGCATCGATCACCCAGACCCAGGTGCGCCACATCCTGCTGCTGAACGACCCCAAGCGCACGACCGCTCAGGCGGTGGCGCAGCTGCAGGAATTCAAGCGCCGCGTGCAGTCCGGCACGGCCGACTTCGCCGGCCTGGCGCGCGACAACTCGCAGGACGCCAGCGCCAAGGAAGGCGGCGACCTCGGTTGGTCGCGTCCCGGCCAGTTCGTGCCCGAGTTCGAGGAAGCCATGGACCGCCTCACGCCGGGCCAGATCAGCGACCCCGTGGTGTCGCGCTTCGGTGTCCACCTGATCCAGGTGGTCGGCCGCCGCGAAGCCAAGCTGAGCCAGTCGGAGCAGCGCGAAGCCGCGCGCGCCGCGCTGCGCGAACAGCGCGTCGAAGAAGCCTTCACCACCTGGGTGCAGGAAGTGCGCGCGCGCGCCTACGTCGAATTCCGCGAGCCGCCGCAGTCCTGATGGCCGCGGCAGCGTTCTAGGCCGCGATGGCACAACACATTGCAAGAAAGCGGTTCGGACAGCACTTTTTGTCCGACGGCGGGATCATCGACGGGATCGTGCAGGCGATCGCGCCACAGCCCGGCGATGCGATGGTCGAGATCGGACCGGGGCTGGCGGCGCTCACGCAGCCGCTGGTCGAACGGCTCGGCCGCCTCACGGTCATCGAGCTCGACCGCGACCTGGCCAAGCGGCTGCGCGAGCATCCGCAGCTCGAGGTCATCGAGTCCGATGTGCTCAAGGTCGACTTTGCCGAACTCGCGGCCAAGGCCGAGCCGAAGCCGCTGCGCGTGGTCGGCAACCTGCCCTACAACATCTCGACGCCGATCCTGTTCCACCTGCTGGGCTACGCCCACCTGATCGCCGACCAGCACTTCATGCTGCAAAAGGAAGTGATCGACCGCATGGTGGCCAAGCCCGCCACCTCGGACTACAGCCGCCTGAGCGTGATGCTGCAGTGGCGCTACGACATGGAGAACGTGCTGTTCGTGCCGCCCGAGAGCTTCGACCCGCCGCCGCGCGTGGACAGCGCTGTGGTGCGGATGGTGCCGCTGGCGCAGCCGCCCGCGGTCGACGCGGCGCGGCTCGGCGAGATCGTGCAGGTGGCCTTCAGCCAGCGCCGCAAGATCCTGCGGCACACGCTGGGCAAATGGCTGGAGACGCACGGCTTCGAAGGGGCGTTCGACCCGCAGCGCCGCGCCGAGGAGGTGCCGGTGGCCGAATACGTCGCACTGGCCCAAGCCGTTCCCCCATGAAAAATGCCCGTCGATGACGGGCATTTTTTCTTTCCAGGGTGCCACCGATCCGGCGTTGCCGCTCGGTAGGCGCCGCTCCGTGCGAGCCTGCTTACGCAGCGGCCAGCCAGTAGCCTGCGTTGAAGGGGCTGCTCATGCGCAGCGCCAGGGGCGACACGTCGACGAGCTTGTCGGTCGGCATTTTTTCGCCGGCCGGCTCGGTGCTGGCGGCGGTGGCCGCCGCGGTTGCTGCCGTGGCGGCAGGGTTGACTTCGATGCCATCGAGGGTTTCAGCGGTGGGCTGAGCCTCGTTCGCCCGTTCTGCTTGGCTGGTAGATGCAGAACGGGCTACAGAAAAGAATAGAAGCAGCGGAACGGGACCTTGCGATCGCCCCAGTAGTCCGAGGCGTCGCGGAAGATGTCGAGCAGTTGCTCGCGCGCTTCCTTGTCGAACTTGGCGTTGGCCGGGATCTGCTCGAGCACGATGACGAAACCCGGCTGCGGGCCCGATTTATGCAACGGGTCGGTCATGCAGTCGTACAGCGCGTCGAAGTTCTTGCCGAAGTGCGCCGGGAAGGTGAACTGCTGGGCAATCAGGTCGAGCACGTCCTGCTTGGTCTGGGCGTTGCCCAGGTTGGCGTACAGGAAGTGCTGGCCGGCCGCGTTGGCGGCATCCTGCAGGTCGTTCACGCGGAACGCGCGGATCGATTGCACGATGTTCGGGCGTACGGCTCGAAGGGATAAGGTCATATCCGCTGGTCTTTCCATAGTCATCATCATCTCGTCGGGGCGCTTCGGGGCGCCGCTCAGGTCGTTGTCATCGCTCATGGCGCAATCCGTCTGAAACTCGCATAGTGATCCGCCGTGTACCAGCAGGCTTCGGGCGCCGCGCGCTGCTCGCCACCGCAAACGATCCGCCGGGCACCGCGGTTGCGCGCGCCGGGCGTTGGCACCGTGTACTCGCGGTAATGCCCGCGACGTGCCGCGGGCAGAATGCGTTCGCGATTGCCGAATACCGTGCCGTCTTTGTCGTACCGGAAGGGGCCACCGTCAAGGATGGCCTGGTAGGTTCGCTGGCCCTGGACCGGGAGATCGGTCAGGGCAATTGATTCCTCGGAGGACGTTTTTCCGGCGCCGAACCATCCGCGGGCCTCGGCCCCCGTCGTCAGAGCCACCAGCATCAAGCTGGTGAGCGCAAACTTAGTGACAGAGGACGTGATCGAGGCGTAAGCCGCCATGGGGCACCACAAGAAAAGAGCGGGGGGTTTGAACTGCGCTCAACCTCGGGGTTAACCCGCAAATTCAAGCCCGCGAGTGTGCACCACGCTGGCGAAAATAGCAAGCGACTGCCCAAAGTTTGAGCAGTCGCCGGGACGAAAAGCGACGCCTTAAGTTGGCGTCCACTCTCGCCAAATGGCCTATCTCTCGGCGTTTGCGTCGGCGACTGTCAAGGCCGTCATGTTCACAATGCGGCGAACAGTCGCGCTCGCCGTGAGAATGTGCACAGGTTTGGCCGCGCCGAGCAGAACCGGGCCGATGGCGATGTTGCCGCCGGCCGCGGTCTTGAGCAGGTTGTAAGAAATGTTGGCGGCGTCGATGTTGGGGAACACCAGCAGGTTGGCGTCGCCCGCGAGCGCGCTGTGCGGCATGACGACCGCGCGTTGCTTGCTGTCCAGCGCCACGTCGCCGTGCATTTCGCCGTCGACTTCGAGCCAGGGCGCCTGCACGCGCAGCAGGTCGAGCGTGCGGCGCATCTTGATGGCGCTGGGCTCGTTGCTGGTGCCGAAGTTGGAGTGCGACAGCAGCGCGGCCTTCGGCTTGAGGCCGAAGCGCATCATTTCCTCGGCCGCCATGGTCGTGATCTCGGCCAGTTCCTCGGGCGTCGGGTCGTAATTGACGTGCGTGTCGACCAGGAACACCTGGCGGTCGGGCAACAGCAGGCCGTTCATGCAGGCGTACACTGGCACGTCTTGCGGGGTGCTCTCGCAGCCGCCGGGGCGCTTGCCGATCACCTGGTCGATGTAGTGCAGGTGGATCAGCGTGGTGCCCCAGGTGCCGCAGATCATGCCGTCGACCTCGCCCTTGTGCAGCAGCATGGCACCGATCAGCGTGAGGCGGCGGCGCATCTCGATCTTGGCGGTCTGCACCGTCTGGCCCTTGCGCTCGGTCATGCGGTGGTAGGTCTGCCAGAAGTCGCGGTAGCGGTGGTCCTGCTCGACGTTGACGACGTCGTAGTCGAGCTCTTCCTTCAGGCGCAGGCCGAACTTCTCGATGCGCTGGGCGATGATGGCCGGACGGCCGATGAGTGTTGGGCGCGCCAGGCCTTCGTCCACCACGATCTGCGCGGCGCGCAGCACGCGTTCTTCTTCACCTTCGCAGTACGCCACGCGCTTCTTCGGTGCGCGCTTGGCGGCGTCGAAGATCGGCTTCATGGTGGTGCCCGAGGCGTAGACAAAGCTCTGCAGCTTGTCGCGATAGGCGTCCATGTCCTTGATCGGGCGCTGCGCCACACCGCTTTCCTCGGCCGCCTTGGCCACGGCCGGCGCGATCTTCATCATCAGGCGCGGGTCGAAGGGCTTCGGGATCAGGTATTCGGGGCCGAAGCTCAGCTTTTCACCGACGTAGGCAGCCGCCACACGTTCGCTCTGCTCGGCCTGGGCCAGCTCGGCGATGGCGTGCACCGCGGCAATCTCCATCTCGTCGGTGATGGTGGTGGCGCCCGAGTCGAGCGCGCCGCGGAAGATGTACGGGAAGCACAGGACGTTGTTGACCTGGTTCGGGTAATCGGTGCGGCCCGTGGCCATGATCACGTCGTTGCGCACCGCATGGGCGTCTTCGGGCGCGATCTCGGGGTTCGGGTTGGCCAGCGCGAAGATCACCGGCTTGGGTGCCATCTTCGCGACCATCTCAGGCTTCAGCACGCCGCCGGCCGACAGGCCGAGGAACACGTCGGCACCGGCGATCACTTCCGACAGCTTGCGCATGTCGGTCTTCTGCATGTATTGACGCTTGTCGTCGTCCATCAGCTCTTCGCGGCCTTCGTAGACCACGCCGGCCAGGTCGGTGACGAACACGTTTTCGCGCTTCAGGCCCACCTTGAGCAGCAGGTTCAGGCAGGCCAGCGCCGCGGCTCCCGCGCCCGAGGTGACCAGCTTCACTTCGGCGATGTTCTTGCCGGCGACCTTCAGGCCGTTCAGCATGGCAGCCGCCACCGTGATGGCCGTGCCGTGCTGGTCGTCGTGGAACACCGGGATCTTCATGCGCTTGCGCAGCTCGCGCTCGACGTAGAAGCAGTCCGGGGCCTTGATGTCTTCGAGGTTGATGGCGCCGAAGGTCGGCTCCAGCGAGGCGATGATCTCGACCAGCTTGACCGGGTCTTTTTCGTCGATCTCGATGTCGAACACGTCGACGCCGGCGAATTTCTTGAAGAGAACGCCCTTGCCTTCCATCACCGGCTTGGAGGCCAGCGGGCCGATGTCGCCCAGGCCCAGCACGGCGGTGCCGTTGCTGATGACACCCACGAGGTTGCCGCGCGAGGTGTACTTGAAGGCGTTGGCCGGGTCCTTGACGATTTCCTCGCAGGGCGCGGCCACGCCGGGCGAGTAGGCCAGCGACAGGTCGCGCTGGTTGACCATCTGCTTGGTCGCCGCAATGGCGATCTTGCCGGGAACGGGAAACTCGTGGTACTCGAGGGCGGCACGGCGCAACAGGGCGCGCTTGTCTTCCGGGGTGGGGGTCGAAGGGGACGATGCGGTCGAATCGGACATGTGCCGTTGCTCCTGGTGGCGCTTCTTCTGGGGGCGCCGATTGTAGACCTGGGTCCATACCGCCCTACGCCGCATGGCCGGTGGCAGGCATGACCAAAAGCACGGGGCGCCGTCAAAGCCCTGTGGCAATATGTGCGGCTGGGATACAAACCGACAACATCTCGAGAGGAACGACCATGGCCCTGATGGATTTCATCAAGAAACAGTTCATCGACATCATCCAGTGGACCGAGTCCGGCGATGGCACGCTGGCCTGGCGTTTCCCGATGGCCGAGATGGAAATCCAGAACGGCGCTTCGCTCACCGTGCGTGAGTCGCAGATGGCCGTGTTCGTCAACGAAGGCCAGGTGGCCGACGTGTTCGGCCCCGGCATGTACAAGCTCACGACGCAGACGCTGCCCGTGCTCACGTACCTGAAGAACTGGGACAAGCTCTTCGAATCTCCCTTCAAGAGCGACGTCTATTTCTTCAGCACGCGCCAGCAGGTCGACCAGAAGTGGGGCACGCCCCAGCCGATCACGATCCGCGACAAGGACTTCGGTGCCGTGCGCCTGCGCGCCTTCGGCAACTACAGCTTCCGCATCGGCGATCCGAAGCTGTTCCACACTGAAATCTCCGGCACGCGCGACATCTACTCCGTGGCCGACCTCGACGGCCAGTTGCGCGGGCTGGTGCTGCAGAACATCAGCAACGCCATCGCTTCGAGCGGCCTGCCCTTCCTCGACCTCGCGGCCAACCAGATCCAGTTTGCGACCGCGCTGGCCACCCAGCTGGTGCCCGAGTTCGAGAAGATCGGCATCAAGCTCGAGAACATCACGGTCCAGAACGTCTCGCTGCCTGAAGAGCTGCAGAAGATCCTCGACCAGAAGATCGGCATGGGCATGGTCGGCAACGACATGGGCAAGTTCATGCAGTACCAGACGGCGCAGGCCATTCCCAAGTTCGCCGAAGGCGCGGCCGGTGGCGGCGGCATCGCGGGCGACGCAATGGGCCTGGGCGCCGGCGTGGCGCTCGGCCAGGTGCTGGCGCAGAACCTCGCACAGGGCCTGAGCCCCAACGCCGCGGCCCAGGCTGCGGCCACGACGCAACAGCCGGCCGTGGCCGTGGTGAGCGCCGCCGACGTGATGACCACGCTCGAGAAGCTCGGCGAGCTCAAGACCAAGGGCATCCTCACGCAGGAAGAGTTCGACGCCAAGAAGGCCGAACTGCTCAAGAAGCTGGTCTGACCCCAGGCTTCGCGCGTTTCGTGTCGCTCTTCCCCGCTCCTTGCAGGGGGCGATGCCTGCGGGCCGGCGTAGCCGGTGCCGCGGTGGTGTCTCCCGCCTCGTTCGTTGTTGCCGTCGTGTCTTCTGCTGTGTGCCATGGCTGAGGAAACCGGCAACCAACGCTACTACCGCGCGCCCTGCCCCGGCTGCGGCGCGCCGGTCGAATTCCGCTCGGCGCAATCGACGCACGCCGTCTGTCCTTACTGCCAGAGCACCGTCGTGCGCCAGGGCGACACGCTCGCGCGCACCGGCAAGATGGCCGAGCTGTTCGACGACTTCAGCCCGCTGCAGCTGTTCGCCGCTGGCCGCATCCAGGACAAGCCCTTCACGCTGATCGGCCGGCTGCAGTACACCTACCCCGGTGGCCGCTGGACCGAGTGGATCGCTGCACTCGACGGCGACCGCACCGGTGTGCTCAGCGAGGACAACGGCGCCTACGTTTTTGCGCTGCCCTTCGACCTGCAGCGCGCCGCGCCGCCGCCGGTCGACCTGCGCGTGGGCGCCACCACCGCCTTCGCCGGCCAGAGCTACACCGTCGCCTCCAACGAGCAGGTGGCGCTGACCTCCGCGCAGGGCGAACTGTCGCACCTGCCCGAGCTCGGCAAGCCGTTCGCGATGGTCGAGCTGCGCAACGACAAGGGGCTGGTGCTCAGCATCGACTACGGCACCGCCAAGCCCACCGCGTACCTCGGCCGCTCGGTGCAGCTCGACGACCTGCAGCTCACCGGCCTGCGCGACGAATCCGCGAAGGACGAAAAGGGCCGCAGCTTCAACTGCCCGAACTGCGGCTCGCCCGTCACGGTCAACCTGGCCGACAGCAAGAGCATCACCTGCGGCTCGTGCAACAGCATCATCGACCTGTCGCAAGGCATCGGCGGCGAGCTGAAGCACGCCGAGCAGAACGAGCCGGTGCGCCCGCTCATCGCGCTGGGCAGCATGGGCCAGTTGCAGGGCGCGCAGTGGCAGGTGGTGGGTTTCCAGCACCGCATGGGCCAGGAGCCCGGCGACGACGAGCAGTTCGGCTGGGACGAGTACCTGCTCTACAACAAGAAGCGCGGCTTCAGTTTCCTGGTCGATGCCGAAGACGGCTGGAGCATGGTCAAGCCGACCACCGGTGCACCCGTGATGGCCGAGAACGGCACCACCGCCACCTACCTCAACAAGCGCTACCAGCAGCAGTACGCCTACAACGCCGAGACCACCTACGTGGCCGGCGAGTTCTACTGGCAGGTCGAGCGCGGCCAGAAAACCTTCAACCGCGACTTCGCCAGCGGCGGTGCGCTGCTCTCGATGGAGCGCTCGGCCAACGAGCTGACCTGGTCCTCGGGCAGCAAGATCGACAGCGGCGCCGTGGCCACGGCCTTCAAGCTCGACGCCAAGAAAGACCTGTTCTCGCGCGGCGACGCGCTGCCCGTGAGCGCCGCCTCCGGCATGGGCTGCGGCACGATCATCCTCGTCATCGTGGTCATCATCTTCGTGCTGATCATGATGAGCAACTGCAGCGGTTCCTCGAGCGGCTACCGCAGCTCGGGCGGTTCGTACGGCGGCTATTCGAGCGGCGGCGGCCACAAATGACGAAGATCGCGCGCAGGCGTTGCGCTCTCATCACATCTCTTTTTATTGCTACGACTGGAGGTCCCCATGGGAATTGAATGGCTGAAACCGGGCGTGGTCCTCGGATCGCTCGTGTATGCGCTGATCGGCGTGGCGGTCTTCTGGGTCTGCTTTCTGATCATCGACAAGATCACCCCCTATGACCTGTGGGGCGAGATCGTCGAGAAGCAGAACATGGCGCTGGCCCTGGTCGTGGCCGCCATGAGCCTCGGCATCAGCGTCATCGTGGCTGCTGCAATCCATTGAGCGACGCGGCCCTGCCCGCGCGCACCCCGGAGGCGCGGGGGCCGCAACCCGTCGAGATCGCGCTGCTCGCCAGCGTGTTCGTGGTCGCCGCGTGCGGCCTGGTCTATGAACTGAGCGCAGCCGCGCTGAGCTCTTACCTGCTCGGCGACTCGGTGCTGCAGTTCAGCACCATCATCGGCACCTACCTGTTCGCCATGGGCGTCGGCTCGTGGCTCTCGCGCTACTTCGAGCGGCAGCTGCCGGCGCACTTCCTTCGCATCGAACTGCTCGTGGCGCTGATCGGCGGCGCGCTGCCGGCGATCCTGTTCCTGGCCAACGCCTACGTGCCGGGCGCGTTCCGTCTGCTGCTGTACGGCCTCGTGGTGGTGGTGGGCACGCTGGTGGGGCTCGAGATTCCGCTGGTGATGCGCATTCTCAAGCGCAACATCGTGCTCAAGGACCTCGTGTCGCAGGTGCTGACCTTCGACTACCTGGGCGCGCTCGCTGTGTCGGTCGCGTTCCCGCTCATTCTTGTGCCGCAGCTGGGCATGATCCGCACCGGCCTGCTGTTCGGCGTGATGAACGCCGCGGTGGCCGTGTGGGCGCTGTGGCTGTTCCGCCATGAACTGCGCCGCGCCGGCGCGCATGCGGTGGCCTGCTTCCTGACGCTGGCCGCGCTCATCGGCGCCTTCTGGGGGGCCGACCACATCACCACGCTGGCGGAAGACAAGTTCTACCAGGACCACATCGTCTTCAGCGCCAGCTCGCCCTACCAGCGCATCGTGGTCACGCGCGGCGCGCTGGGCCACCGGCTGTTCCTCAACGGCAACCTGCAGTTCGCCGAGCGCGACGAGTACCGCTACCACGAGGCGCTGGTGCACCCCGCGATGGCCGCACACGGCGCGCCGAAAAAAGTTGCCGTGCTCGGCGGCGGCGACGGCATGGCGGTGCGCGAAGTTCTCAAGTACCCCTCGGTCGAGTCGGTCACGCTGGTCGAGCTCGACCCGAATATGACGCAGCTCTTCACCACGCACGAGACGCTGGCCGCGCTCAACGGGCACGCGCTCTCGTCGCCGAAGGTGAAGGTGGTCAACACCGACGCGTTCCAGTGGCTGCAGCAAGAGGGCGATACCTTCGACGTCATCGTGGTCGACTTTCCGGACCCGACCAACTTCGCCATCGGCAAGCTCTACACCAACAGCTTCTACGCGCTGCTCGACCGGCGCCTGTCGGCCAGCGGCTACGCGGTGATCCAGACCACCTCGCCGCTGGTGGCGCGCAAGAGCTACTGGACCGTGGCGAGCACCATCGAGTCGGTCGGCCTGAAGGCCACGCCGTACCACGCGCACGTGCCGAGCTTCGGGGAGTGGGGCTACATCATCGCGAGCCGTCGGCCCTACCGGCTGCCCGATGCGCTGCCGGGCGGCATGCGCTTTCTCACGCCTGCCACGCTGCCCCTGATGTTCGACTTTCCGCTCGACATGGCGCGCGTGCCGACCGAAGTGAACCGCCTGTCGAACCAGACCCTCGTCACCACTTACGAACAGGAGTGGGGCAAGGTCATGGCGCACTGATATGGCTCGCCCCCAGGCTGCGCGCACTTCGTGTCGCTTCGCCAACCCCCTACCGGGGGCAACACCTGCGGCCCGGCAAAGCCGGTTCCGCGGTGTTCCACGAAGGAACCGGGTGCCATGAGGCGTCGTGGCTTTCTTGGCGTCGCTGCCGGTGCAGGCGCCCTGGCGCTGGCCGGCTGCGAGGCGCCACCGCCGCCCATCGACGGCGGCTTCACCGGTGTCGATGTCGCGCGCGGCCACGCGATGCGCGACGGTGCGCTCAGGTCGCAGGCCCCGGCCATCGTCAAGCGCACCCGCGTCGTCATCGCGGGCGGTGGCGTGGCCGGCCTTGCGGCGGCGCGCGCGCTGCGTCTCGCGGGCATCGACGACTTCGCGCTGCTCGAACTCGAAGACACCGCCGGCGGCAACGCGCGCGGCGGTGCGGTCGGCGGCATCGCCTGCCCGCTCGGCGCGCACTACCTGCCCACGCCCGGCGACGACGCGCACGAGGTGCAGGACCTGCTTGAAGAACTCGGCCTGCGCCGCCGCGTGGCGGGCCGCTGGACCTACGACGAGCGCCACCTCTGCCACAGCCCGCAGGAGCGCCTGTTCTTCCGAGGCGAGTGGCAGGACGGGTTGCTCCCCGTGCACGACGTCGGCGACGGCACGCACGCCCAATACCGCCGCTTCGCGCAGCGCATCGATGCGCTGCAACACGCCGCGCACTTCGCCATTCCCACGCTGCGCTTCGCCGTCACACCTGAACTGCTCGCGCTCGACGCCGTGCCCTTCGCGGGCTGGCTCGACCGCGAAGGCTTCGACGACGCTCACCTGCGCTGGTACCTCGACTACTGCTGCCGCGACGACTACGGCGCTGGCATCGCGCAGGTGTCGGCCTGGGCCGGCATCCACTACTTCGCAAGCCGGCACGGCTTCCATGCGCCGGGCGATGCGAGCGGGAGCGTCAACGACACCAACCCCGATCGCGATGGCGTGCTCACCTGGCCCGAAGGCAACGGCTGGCTCACGAAGCAGCTGGCCGCGCCGCTGGGCGAACGCCTGCGCATCGGCCAGGTCGTCACGCGCATCGCCGAAGGGCGCGGCGGCGTCGAGGTCGATGCGTGGGATGCCGCCTCGAAATCGATGGTGCGCTGGCAGGCCGAGCGCTGCATCGTCGCGCTGCCCGTCTTCATCGCCGCGCGCGTGGTCGAGAACCCGCCGGCGCTGTTGACGAGCGCCGCCGCGCATGTGCGCTACGCGCCGTGGCTGGTCGCCAACGTGCACCTGCGCGGCCCGCTGGCCGACCGCGTCGGCGCCGCGCCGAGCTGGGACAACGTGATCTACGGCACGCGCGGCCTCGGCTACGTCGATGCGCGCCACCAGACGCTCGACCCCACGCCGCGCGGCACCGTGCTCAGTTGGTACCGCCCGCTGGGCCCGAGCAGCTACGACACCGGCGATGGCCGGCAGCTGCTGCTCGAACGCCCGTGGACCGCATGGCGCGACGAGCTGCTGGCCGAGCTGTCGGTGCCGCACCCCGACCTGCCCGCGCTCGCCACGCGCGTCGAAATCACGCGCTACGGCCACGCCATGTCGATCCCGCGGCCCGGGCTGCTCGCGCAGATCGGCGCGCATGGCGACCGCGTGGCCGCGGGCCGGCTGTCGTTCGCGCACGCGGACTGGTCGGGCTATTCGATCTTCGAGGAAGCGTTCACGCGCGGCCATATCGCCGGGGCGAGCCTCGCATGAAGACCTTGGTGCTCGGCGGCTACGGCAATTTCGGCGCGCGCATCAGCCGCGCGCTGGCGCAGGACGCGGGCATCGAACTGTGGGTCGGCGGGCGCGACCTCGAACGGGCCACGGCGTTTGCGCAATCGCTGGGCGGCAGTGTGCGCGGTGTGCGCGTCGATGCGCAGTCGCCCGATCTCGCGCAGGGGCTGGGCTTTCTGGGCGTGGACCTCGTCATCCACACCGCCGGCCCGTTCCAGGGCCAGGATTACCGCGTGCCGCAGGCCGTGGCGGCCGCCGGTGCGCACTACATCGACCTGGCCGATGGCCGGCGCTTCGTCTGCGACTTTCCCGCCGCGATGGACGCTGCCTTCCGCCGTGCGGGCCGCACCGCCGTGACCGGCGCCAGCACCGTGCCCGCGCTGTCGTCGGCGGCGGTCGATCACCTCGCCGCCGGTTGGCAACGCCTGCGCAGCATCGACATCTGCATCGCGCCGGCACAGGGCGCACCGCGCGGCGAAGCCACGCTCGCGGGCGTGCTCGCCTACTGCGGCGCGCCGATCCGCGTCTGGCACGACGGCCGGTGGACCGAGCAGCCCGGCTGGGCCCATCCCGCGAAGGTGCAGTTCGCCCGCATGAAGCCGCGCCGCGGCGCCCTGTGCGACATCCCCGATCTCGAACTCTTTCCGGCGCGCTATGCCGGCGTGCAGTCGGTCATGTTCCGCGCCGCCCTCGAAGTCGGCCTGACCCAGCACGCCTTCGCCTTCCTGGCCTTCCTGCGCCGCGCAGGCCTGCTGCGCGCGCCGCAGAAGCTGGCGCCCTTGCTGCATGCGACGGGCGGCGTGTTCGATGCGTTCGGCACCGCGCTGGGCGGCATGGTGGTGCGCGTCGAAGGCATCGATGCGCACGGCGCCGTCGCACGCCGCGCCTGGCACATCGCCGCCGACGACAACCACGGCCCCGAGATTCCTTGCATGGCCGCGATCCTGCTGGCACGGCGGCTCGCGCGTGGCGATGCATTGCCGGAGGGCGCACATGCCTGCGCCGGCCTGCTCACGCTGCCCGAGTTCGACCCCGAGTTCGCGCGCTGGGGCATGGTGACGGATGTGATCGACGAAGGCGACAGCGCGGCAGGCCATGGCACACCAGCGCTTTGAATTCGACATGCCGGCGCCGGCCGACGTGGTCTTCGATGCCTTTCACTATCACGTCTGGCGTGCGCGCTGGGACTCGCTGGTCGGCAACGCCCGCGTGGTGGGCGGCGCGCCCTGCCCTTTCGTGGGCGCGGAAACGGAGAACACCGGCGGCGGTTGGCTCCGCGGCCTGTCGATGCGCACGCGCTTCGTCACTTTCAACCGGCCACACGTGGCAGCGGCTTCGATGGTCGGCCGCTCCTTTCCTTTCAGCCGCTGGGCCGCATCGATGCGACACCGGGACACGCAACCCGGGCATTCGGTGCTGATCTACGTCTACACCATCGAAGCCGGACCGAAGGCCTTGCGCTGGCTGCTGGAGCCTGTGGTGGCCCGGGTCTTCGCACGGCAGACACAGCGGCGCTTCGCGCGCCTGCGCGACTTTCTCGCCGGGCATGCGGACGAGGTCGTTCAGTGGCAACGGGCACAGCATGGGAGTGATGCGGCATGACAAAGACGCGTGACGACGATCGCCTGCTGCGCCTGAGTCTCGTCGCCGTCTGGCTGTTCACCGCCATCGCCAGCCTCGTCGAACTCGACGGCCAGAGCCGCCGTGTCCTCGCTGACGCAGGCATCGCCTCGCCGCCGTGGCTGGTGCAGTCGTTGATCGTCGGCGGCGCGGCTGCCGATCTCGCGATCGGCCTGGCGCTGTGGCTGCGGCCGAGTCGCATCGTCTACCTTTCTGCTTTCGTGCTGATGCTCGCCATGACGCTCGTGGCGACCGTGCTGCAGCCAAGCCTGTGGCTGCATCCGCTCGGCCCGCTGCTCAAGAACCTGCCCATTGCCGCGCTGCTCTGGCACCTGTACCGACGCACGACGCCATGAACACCTACCTCGTCCTCAAGTGGCTGCACATCGTCTCCAGCGTGCTGATGGTCGGCACGGGGCTGGGGTCGGCCTTCTACATGTTCTTTGCCAACCGCAGCGGCAGCGTGCCGGCGCAGGCGGTGGTGAGTCGGCTGGTGGTGCGCGCCGACTGGTGGTTCACCACGCCGACGGTGATCCTGCAGCCGGTCACCGGCTTCGCGCTGGCGCACATGGCGGGCTGGCCGCTGTCGACGCCGTGGCTCGCGCTCTCGCTGGGGCTCTTCGCGTTCGCGGGGGCGTGCTGGCTGCCGGTGGTGTGGCTGCAGGTCCGCATGGCGGCCCTTGCGACGCAGGCGCACCGCGAGGCCACGCCGCTGCCGTCGCTGTATCTGCGCTACCAGCGCTACTGGGAACTGCTGGGCTATCCGGCCTTCGTGGCGATGGCGGTCGTGTTCTGGTTGATGGTGAACAAGCCCGCACTTTCGTTCTGACGCTCGAGACGGGCCGGTGCGCGGGCCTGTGCGGTTTTCACGCAGACTTCACACACAGCGCCGTGGCTTCACAGACCGGGCAGAAACTGCCAGGTGCCAACAAAAACATCAGGGGGAGCTTCCATGCTTCAAGTCGCCAATCGAAAACTCGCGTCGCTGAGCGACGTGCTCTTCACCGGACTGGGCCGCGTGCTCGGGTTCCTGCGTCCGCTGGCACGCGGACTCATCGGTTCCTGGCGACCTCCGGGGTGGCTGCGCATCGTGGGCGCCTTTCTTCTCTTCGGGTTGCAGTGGGTGCAGCAACGGCTGGCCTGGGTGGTGCTGCTGGCGTTGCTGGTGCTCGCCGGCTGGTTCGCCAGCCCGCATGTGCTGAAGTGGTGGCACGGCCTCACGCCCGACCGCGTCGAGCCTGTCGTTTCCACCGCGCAGATCGTGCCGCCGCCGCGCACGCAGATCGAGAACGACAAGGGGCCCAACCCGGTCGTCATCAATTTCTCCGCATCCGTCGCGCCGATTGCGCGCATCGGCCAGGAGGCGCCCGGCATCACCATCGAGCCCGCCATCGCCGGTCGCTGGTCGTGGAGCAGCCAGAAGAAGCTCGAATTCCTGCCCGCGCAGGACTGGCCGGTCGGCCAGCCCTACAAGGTGCAGCTCGCGAAGGACGCGCTCGCGCCGCACATCGAGATCGAGCAGCGCAAGTACGAGTTCACCTCGCCTGAATTCAACGCGCGCATCGCGGGCGCGGAGTTCTATCAAGACCCGGTGCAGGCCAACGTGCGGCGTGCGCTCTTCCAGGTGCGCTTCTCTCACCCCGTGAACACGGCGGAGTTCGAAAAGCGCCTGGTGCTGACCTATGACCAAGCCTGCGGCACTTCGATCTTCAGCGTGGGCAAGTGCGCGAGCGAGAAGTTCAGCGTCAGCTACGACAAGCTGCGCCTCACCGCCACGCTGCAGTCCGAGCCTCTGCCCATTCCCGAGAAGACGCGCCCCGTCGTGCTGAGCCTCACCGCCGGTGCGGTCGCACAGAAGGGCGGCCCCGGCCAGCGCAACGACATCTCGCGCGCGGTCGACATCCCCGGCCTCTTCAGCCTCGCCATTTCCAGCATCGACCCGACCATCGTCACGGGCGAGAACGGCGAGCCCGAGCATGTGATGCACGTCACCGCATCGATGCCGGTGCACGAGCGCGAAATGGCGCGCGTGGTGCAGGCCTGGCTCTTGCCCGCCACCGAAGAAGTCAAGGGCGATCCGGAAGAAAAATTCGACTGGTCCGCCGACCCCTCGAAGGTCACCGACGCCGTGCTGCGCCGCGCGAAGAAGATCACCCTGCAGCCCATCGCCAGCGAGCGCGAAGTCACCGAGATGGTCAGCTTCCGCCTCCCGCAGGCCGAGGGCGGCCGCTACCTCCTGGTGCGCGTGGCCAAGGGCCTGAAGACGCCCGGCGGCTACCAGCTTGGCGCCGCGCGGCAGGACGTGCGCCTGCTCAAGACCTTCGCGCCCGAGCTCACCATCATGAGCCAGGGTTCGCTGCTCGCGCTGTCGGGTGAGCGCAAGCTGCCGATCCTGGTGCGCGACCTGCCCGGCATTCGCCTCGAAATCGGCCGCCTGCTGCCGCAGCAGTTGCAGCACCTGGTCACGCAGACCAATGGCGATTTCGCGCATCCGCAGTTCAACGGCGGCCTGCAATCGGACAACCTCGTGGACCGCTTCCAGAAGGAGATTCCGCTCAGCATTCCCGCCGGCAAGGCGCACTACGAGACCGTCGACTTCGCCGAGTACCTGCGCAGCGACGTGGCCGACCGCCGCGGCGTGTTCCTGCTCAAGGTGCAGGGCTTCGACCCCAAGGCCAAGAAGAAAGCCGAAGGCGATGCGGCACAAGTGCAGCCCGAGGAAGAGCAGCAGGAAGAACAACAACAGTACGAAGGCGATCCCGAAAGCGGCAACCCCGAAGACCAGAAGGACCAGCGCCTGGTGCTCGTCACCGACCTGGGCATCGTCGCGAAGAAGTCGCTGGACGGCACACGCGACGTGTTCGTGCAGAGCATCGCCAACGGCCAGCCGGTGGCAGGCGCATTGGTCGAGGTGTGGGGCCGCAACGGCATGATCGTCGCGTCGCAATCCACCGATGCCACGGGCGCCGCCAAGCTGCCCAACCTCGCTGGCTACCAGCGCGAGAAAGCGCCCGTGGTGCTGGTCGTGCGCAAGGACGGCGACCTGAGCTTCCTGCCCTTCAACCGCACCGACCGCACGCTCGACATCTCGCGCTTCGACGTCGGCGGCCTGCGCGCGGCCGGCGTGCCGAACCAGATGACGGCCTACGTGTTCAGCGACCGCGGCATCTACCGCCCGGGCGACACGATGCACATCGCGATGATGGTCAAGGCCGGCAACTGGGGCACGTCGCTGCGCGACCTGCCGTTGGAAGCCGAGATCATCGATGCGCGCGGCCTCAGCGTGCGCCGCGAGAAGCTCAAGCTCGGCCCCGGCGGCGCGGCGGAAATCGCCCACGCCACGCAGGACACCTCGCCCACCGGCAACTACACAGTCAACCTCTACCTGCCGCGCGAGTCGTCGCCCGGCAACCCCGAGGTGCAGGGCCTGCTGATCGGCAGCACGACCGTGAAGGTGCAGGAATTCCTGCCCGACCGCACCAAGGTCGTCGCCAAGCTCAGCAATGAAGTGGCCGAAGGCTGGGTCAAGCCGAAAGACCTGAAGGCGCTCATCGACGTGCAGAACCTCTTCGGCACGCCCGCGCCCGACCGCAAGGTCGAAGGCACGCTCACGCTGAGCCCGGCCTTCCCGGTGTTCCGCGCGTTCGCGGACTACGCCTTCTTCGATCCGCAGCGCGCCACCGAGAAACAGGTCGACGACCTGGGCAGCGTGCAGACCAGCGCGGAAGGCAAGGCGGAGTTCGACCTGCGCCTGTCGCGCTTCGATGCCGCCACCTACCAGGTGCACGTGCTCGCCAAGGCCTTCGAGCCCGAGGGCGGGCGCAGCGTCTCGGCCGAAGCGCAGACGCTGGTGAGCGACATGCCCTACCTCGTGGGCGTGAAGGTCGACGGCGACACCAGCTACGTGAGCAAGGGCGCCGCGCGCAACGCCACGGTGATCGCGATCGACCCGCAGGCGAAGAAGACGGCGGTGGCCGACCTGAAGATCGAGCGCGTGGAGCGCAAGGTGCTGTCGGTGCTTGTGAAGCAGGACAACGGCCTGTACCGCTACGAGTCGCGCAAGAAGGAAATCGTGATCGACGAGAAGCCGCTGGCCATCGTCGCCGCAGGCAACACCATCGCGCTCAACACCGCCACGCCCGGCAACTTCGCCTACGTGGTGCGCAATGCGGGCGGGCTGGAGCTGAACCGCGTGGAGTACAGCGTGGCGGGCAACGCGAACGTCTCGCGCTCGCTCGATCGCAACGCCGAACTGCAGCTCACGCTCGACCGCAAGGACTACGAGCCGGGCCAGGAGATCGAGGTGAGCATCCGCGCGCCCTACGTGGGCGCGGGCCTCATCACCATCGAGCGCGACAAGGTCTACGCCCACGCGTGGTTCAAGACCGACAAGACCGCCTCGGTGCAGAAGATCACGCTGCCCAAGGACTTCGAGGGCACCGGCTACATCAACGTGCACTTCGTGCGCGACCCGGCCTCGGACGAGGTCTACATGAGCCCGCTGTCGTACGGCGTCATTCCTTTCGCCACCAGCCTGGCCAAGCGCACCGCGAACCTGCAGCTCACCAGCAGCGAACTCGTGAAGCCCGGCCAGACGGTGAAGATGAAGCTCACCAGCGACAAGCCCACGCGTGCCGTGCTGTTCGCTGTGGACGAAGGCATCCTGCAGGTGGCGCGCTACAAGACGCCCGATCCGCTCAAGCACTTCTTCCAGAAGCGCGCGCTCGAAGTGGGCACCTTGCAGACGCTCGACCTGATCCTGCCGGAGTTCAAAAAGCTCATGCAGGGCGCAGCGCCCGGCGGCGACGGCGAAGGCGAACTGGGCAAGCACCTGAACCCGTTCAAGCGCAAGCGCGACAAGCCGGTGACCTACTGGTCGGGCCTGGTCGACGTGAACGGCAGCCGCGAATTCAGCTACACCGTGCCCGAGAGCTTCAATGGCAGCCTGCGCGTGATGGCCGTCGCGGTGAACGACGAGACGACCGCCGCCAAGAGCACCCGCACCGTGGTGCGCGGCGACATGGTGATCCTACCGAACGCGCCGCTCGCGATGGCGCCCGGCGACACGGTCGAAGTGGGCGTGGGTCTTGCGAACAACATCGTGGGTTCGGGCCAAGGGGCGCCCGTCGCGCTCACGCTCACCGCCTCGGGCGGGCTCGAAGTGGTGGGCGATGCGACGCAGACGCTCAAGGTCAACGAGCGCGGCGAAGCGAGCACCAGGTTCAACGTGCGCGCCAAGCCGGGCGAGCAGGCGGTGCTGGGTTCGTCGGCGCTGGTGTTCACATCGACGCACAAGACCTTCAGCGCGCGCCTGTCGACCGAAGTGAGTGTGCGGCCCGCGTCGCCGTTCGTCACGATGGTGCAGGCGGGGAGCTTCCAGCGTGCGGGCGAGTTGAGCAGCAAGGCCGACCTGTACCCGAACTTCCGCAAGAGCGATGTGGCGGTGTCGGCCGCGCCGTGGGCCTTCGCGACCGGTCTCATGCAGTACCTGGAGGTCTACCCGCACGGCTGCACCGAGCAGATCACGAGCCAGACTTTCCCGGCCGTGCTGCTGTCCAGCCGCCCCGAGCTGGTGAAGGAGATGGCGCGCGGTCGCACCCCCGAGCAGGGTCCGATGCCCGAAGCGCGCAAGACCTTCGAGCGCTACCTCGTGCAGTTGCGCGCACGGCAGACGGCCGACGGCGGCTTCTCGCTGTGGCCCGGCGCGGGCGCCGATGCCTTCGCCACGCTCTACGCGGTGCACCTGCTGGTCGAAGCCAAGGACCACAAGCTGCCGGTGCCGCAAGACCTGCTGCAGAAGGCCAACACCTACCTGCAGGGCTGGCTAGGCAGCGGCGACACCTCGCTCGACGGCTGGCGCCAGCGCACGCAGGCGGCCTACCTGCTCACCCGCCAGGGCATCATCGCGCCGGCCGCACTGGCCAACCTGCGCGAAGCCTGGCGCAACAAGCAGACGCAAGGCTGGAGCGACGACCTGGGCGCCGTGTACCTCGCCGCGAGCTACCAGCTCGTGAAGCAGGAGCAGGTGGCGAACGAGCTGCTCAACCCCGTGTGGTCCGACCTGCTCGCGCGCACCGAGAAAAAACAGCGCCGCAACGTCTGGGGCGCCTACTACGACCCGCTGGTGCACGACAGCATGACGCTTCACCTGGTGGGCCGCCACTTCTCCTCGCGCCTGAAGACGCTGAAGCCGGAGGTGTGGGAGGGCATGGGCGCGATGGTGCGCGACGGTTGGTACAACAGCCTGTCGTCGGCCTCGATGCTGCTGGCGGTCGATGCCTACTTCGAAGCGGTGGCGCAGAACGCCGAGGGCAAGCTGACGGCGCAGAGCGTCAACGCGCAAGGGCAGGCCGCGGCGCTCGCACTGGGTTCGGTGAACCCGATCACGCGTGCTGCGGTGCCGGCCGGCACGGCCAAGCTCAAGCTGTCGAACGACAGCGACTTCAACCTGTACTACAGCTGGGCCGAGCAGGGCTTCGAGCGCAACGTGCCCACCACGCCGGTGAACCAGGGCCTCGAGATCTTCCATGAAGTGCTCGATGCCAAGGGCAACCCGATCACCAAGGCGAAGCTCGGCGAAGAGGTCACGGTGCGGGTGCGCGTGCGCAGCCTGGAGCGCACACAGCTCAACGATGTGGCGCTGGTCGACCTGCTGCCCGGCGGCCTGGAGCCGGTGCTGCAGGCCGTGGGCGACGATGACCAGGCGAACGCCGATGCGCCGATCTGGAAGAAGCGCCTCGGTGGCGGCGGTTCGTGGAAGGTGCAGTACGCCGACATCCGCGAAGACCGCGTGGTGTTCTATGGCGCCGTCGACAAGAACCTGCTCGAAGTGATTTACAAGGCGCGTGCGACCAACGTGGGCGACTTCGTGGTGCCGGCGGCGTATGGCGAGGCGATGTACGACCGGCGCGTGTATTCGCGCTCGGCGGGGGCGCGCTTCCAGGTGGTGGCCAATTGACCATGACGGTTTCCTGTCTTGTCCCCTCTCCCGCTTGCGGGAGAGGGCCAGGGTGAGGGTGCAGCGCCACCATGACCACGTTGCCTGATCGGCGGCCGATGCCCTCACCCCAACCCTCTCCCGCAAGCGGGAGAGGGAGTAAGAAGGGTCGAGGGAAGAGGGTTGCGGTCGCCTTTGCAGCGGTGGCGTTGCTGCTCGCGCTGTTGCGCCTCTGGCCGCATGCCCCGCTCAGCGAAACCGTCGGCAGCTCGCGCGCCGTGTACGCGCAAGGTGGCGAGCTGTTGCGCCTCACGCTCGCGGGCGACGAGCAGTACCGCCTTTGGGTGCCCCTCGACCGAATCTCCCCGACGCTTATCGACGCGGTGCTGCTCTACGAAGACCGACGCTTCTACGCACACCCCGGCGTCAACCCCGCCGCGCTGGTGCGCAGCGCCTGGCGCATCGCCAGCGGCGAGCGCAGGCAGGGGGGCTCGACGCTCACGATGCAGCTCGCGCGGCGCGTCTACGGCATCGACAGCCGCACGGCCTTGGGCAAGGTCGCTCAGATCAGCGCGGCCCTGTGGCTCGAAGCACAATTCAGCAAGCGCGACATCCTCGAGGCGTACCTCAACACCGCGCCCTACGGCGGCAATATCGAAGGCGTGCAGGCCGCGAGCCTCATCTACTTTCGCAAGGACGCCGCCAAGCTCAGCCTGCCCGAGGCGCTGACGCTCGCGGTGATTCCGCAGAACCCCGTCAAGCGCATCGCCGAGCGCGGCCGCAATGCCGAACTGCAATCGGCGCGCGAGCGGCTGTGGGCGCTGTGGGCCGAGCGCGACCCGACCGCGAAGCAGCATGCGCCCGATGCGCAGCTCGCGCTCTCGGCGCAGTCGCGCGGCAGCCTCCCCTTTCTCGCGCCGCACGCCACCGACATGCTGCTCGCGCAGGAGCGCGGCGTGCAGGAGGTGCGCACCACCCTCGACCTGCGCATGCAGGCCACGCTCGAACGCGTGATGGGCCAGTACCTGCGCACCCACGCCGACGTGGGCATGACCAACGCGAGCGCGCTGCTGCTCGACGCCTCGACCATGCAGGTGCGCGCGCTGATCGGCTCGGCCGACTGGCACAACGACGCGATCGCGGGGCAGGTCAACGGCACGCAGGCGAAGCGCTCGCCGGGCTCCACGCTCAAGCCCTTCATCTATGCGCTCGCGCTCGACCAGGGGCTGCTGCATCCGAAGACGATGCTCAAGGATGCGCCGACATCGTTCGGCCCCTACACGCCCGAGAACTTCGACCATCGCTTCGCCGGCCCGCTGCCTGCACAGGAGGCGCTGATCCGCAGCCGCAACATCCCGGCGGTGTCCGTGGCCGCGAAGCTCTCCAAGCCCGGGCTCTACGACTTCATGCGGCTTGCGGGCGTGCAGAAGTTGCAGAGCGAATCGCACTATGGCCTCGCGCTGGTGCTCGGTGGTGGGGAGGTCACGCCCGAGGAGCTTGCGGGCCTCTACGCCACGCTGGCGAACGGCGGCATTTCGCAGCCGCTGCGCTACACGCAGTCCGCGCCCGATGAGCGGCCCGCGCAGCCGCTGCGCTTGCTGAGCGAAGAGGCCTCCTTCATCACGCTCGACATGCTGCGCCACACGCCGCGCCCCGACACCACGCTGCCCGCGCGCCCCGCCATCGCATGGAAGACGGGCACCTCGTGGGGCTTTCGCGATGCGTGGACCGCGGGCGTGTTCGGTCGCCATGTGCTCGTGGTGTGGGTCGGCAATTTCGACGGCACGAGCAACCCCGCACTCGTGGGCGTCGATGCGGCCGCGCCGCTGTTCCTGCGCATGGTCGATGCGCTGCGCGCCGAGCGGCTGGACCCGGGCGAGATCGCGACGCGCCAGCCGGCCGACCTGCGGCAGGTCGAGGTGTGCACCGCGACGGGCGGCTTGCCCGACGCGCTGTGCCCGGTGCGCACCACGACATGGTTCATCGCCGGCAAGTCGCCGATCCAGGTCAGCAACCTGCACCGCGCGGTGTGGGTCGACGAGACGACCGGCAAGGTGGTGTGCGGGCCGCAGCCCAATGCGCGCCAGCAGGTGGTCGAGCAATGGGGCAGCGACATGCGCCGGCTGTTCCGCCAGGCCGGCCTGCCGCGCGCGAGCCTGCCGGCCGATGGCTGCGAGAGGGGCGAGGCCTCGGAAACAGCGCCGCTCATCACCTCGCCCCTGCGCGGCGTACGGCACACGCTGCGCGTGAAGAGGCCGGAGCCGCTCGTGCTGCGCGCCGAAGCGGCGGCGGGCACGCAGGCGATCTACTGGTTCGCCGACGACGCACTGATCGGCAAGACCACGCCCGGCGAAGGCATCACGTGGCTGCCGGACATGGCCGAGTCGGGCCGGCGCTACGTGCTGCGCGCGGTCGACGACCAGGGCCGCGCCGAGTCGCGCGAGGTGACGGTAGACATCGCGCCTTGAACGGATGTCATGGCTGCGTCACGCGGGCTCGGCATGGTCTCGCGTTTCGACTGAAACCTTTCTTCTGCCCATGACGCGTCTTGCCTCTCTCTCCTTCATCGCGCTCGCCACCGCCTTCGCTTGCGGTGGTGCTGCTGCCCAGACCGCCTTCCCCGCCACGCTCGCCGGCCACGCCGTGCTGCCCGCGCAGAGCTTCGTCGCTGCACCGAAAGACGCACCGGCCGACCTGCAGGCCAGCGGCAAGTTCACCACCGGCAAGCGCGTCGAGGCGCTGGGCACGGTCGAAGGCCTCTCGGCCGGCCGCGGCACCGGCGTGTCGGTGCCCTTCAAGGGCCAACCGCTGCAGGGGCACTCGGGCATCAAGAAGATGGACGACGGCTCGTTCTGGGTGCTGACGGACAACGGCGCCGGCGCGAAGGCCAACTCGCCCGACTTCATGCTCTACCTGAACCACTACAAGGTGGACTTCAAGAGCGGCAAGTTCAACCGCCTGAACACGATCTTCCTGCACGACCCCGACAAGAAGGTGCCCTTCCGCATCGTCCATGAAGGCACGAAACAGCGCTACCTGACGGGCTCCGACTTCGACCCCGAGAGCTTCCAGTTCGCCGGCGGCGCGCTGTGGATCGGCGAGGAGTTCGGTCCCTTCCTCATCAAGGCCGACCTCAAGGGCAAGGTGCTCGCCGTGTTCGATACGCAGGTCGACGGCAAGGCCGTGCGCTCGCCCGACCATCCGGCCGTGACCACGCCGGGCGCACCGGGCCTGCCAGGTGGAGGGGTCGATTTCCAGATCAAGCGCTCCAAGGGCTTCGAAGGCATGGCCTCGTCGAAGGACGGCAGCAAACTCTATGCATTGCTCGAAGGCCCGGTGTGGAACGCCGAGACGAAAGACTACGAAAAGCTCGACGGCAAGGAAGCGCTGCGGGTTCTGGAGTTCGACGTGGCGTCCGAAAAATGGACGGGGCGCCATTGGAAGTACGCGCTGGAGGCGAACGGCCACGCCATCGGCGACTTCAACATGATCGACGGCACCACGGGCCTCATCATCGAGCGCGACAACGGCGAAGGCACGTCTGACAAGGCCTGCCCCGAAGGCCAGAAGCGCACCGACTGCTTCCACGACATCGCCAAGTTCAAGCGCGTCTACAAGGTCGAGCTGAGCGATGCGAACGTCGGCGGCGTGGTGCGCAAGATCGGCTACATCGACCTGCTGAACATCGCCGACCCGAACAAGCTGGCGCGCAAGCCGTTGAACGACGGCGTGCTCAAGTTCCCGTTCTTCACGATCGAGAACGTCGACGTGGTCGACGCCACGCACATCGTGGTCGGCAACGACAACAACCTGCCCTTCTCCACCAGCCGCGAGCCGAACAAGGCGGACGACAACGAACTGGTGCTGCTCGAAGCCGGCGCGCTGCTGCAGGCGAAGTAAGCGTAAAGCGCGGCCCGCCTTTCAAGGCCTCGCTCGCGGGATGGGCGGGGGCGAGAAAAACCCAGAAGATGAGTATGATTCTCATTCTCCAGGTTTCTCCTCTCCCTCTGTCCCATGAATTTCCGAACGACCTTGCACGTCGTCCGGCGCTCGTCGTGAGCGCCGGCGTCCGTTACCGGATGGGCGTGGCGTCGCGGGCCGTTGCCGCCATCGCGGGCGGCTACGGCGTCGCGGCGCTGTCGGCCGCCGTGCTCGCGCTGGGCCTGCCCGCCCTCTTCGACATGGCGCGCAGCGAAGCCGCGCTGACCGGCACGCTGGCCTCCTTCCTCGTCTACGCCGTGGCCGTGATGTGGGTCTTCGCGGCCCGCTCGGCGTGGCGCGCCTGGACCGGCCTCGCCATCGCAGCAGCGCTGCAGGGCCTGCTGTTGCTGCTGTGGACGCAGGGCGCCGGAGGTGCCGCATGAAAGACGGATTCCGCCAGTCGATGGCGTGGCTGCACACCTGGTCGGGCCTGCTGGTCGGCTGGGTGCTCTTCATGGTGTTCGCGGCCGGCACGGCCTCGTACTTCAAGGACGAGATCACCTTCTGGATGAAGCCGGAGCTGCACGCGGTGACGCCCGGCAGCGTGGCCCAGCCGGTCGCGGCCGAGAACGCGGTGGCCTACCTGAACCGCAACGCCGGTAACGCGGCGCGCTGGTTCATCACGCTGCCGACGGCGCGCGAGCCGTCGGTCAGCCTGCTGTGGCTCAAGCCCCCGCCGCCGCCCGGTTCGCCGCCGGTGGAGCGGCGCCGCAGCTTCGACCGCGCCACGCTCGATCCGGCCACGGGCCAGGCGATCACCGCGCCGCGCGAGACGCGCGGCGGCGAGTTCTTCTACCGCCTGCATTTCGACCTGCACTACATGCCCGCGCTCTGGGCCCGCTGGATCGTCGGCTTCTGCGCGATGTTCATGCTGGTGGCCATCGTCAGCGGCATCGTCACGCACAAGCGCATCTTCAAGGACTTCTTCACCTTCCGTCCGAAGAAGGGCCAGCGCTCGTGGCTCGACGCGCACAACGTCACCGCCGTGCTCGCGCTGCCGTACCACGCCATGATCACCTACACCGGGCTGGTCACGCTGATGTTCATGTACATGCCGTGGGGGCCGCAGGTGGCCTACAAGGCGCACGGCGGCAACGACACTTTCTTCGCCGAGGCCTTCCCGGGCGGCGTGCGCACGCAGATCAAGCCCTCGGGCACCAAGGCCGCGCTGGCGCCCCTCGCGCCCATGGTGGCGCAGGCCACGGCCCACTGGGACGGCGCGCCCGTCGGCCGCATCGTGGTGCACCAGCCCAACGACGCCAACGCCGTGGTCTCGCTCGCGCGGGCCGAGGGCCGGCACCTGTCGTACGAGCAGCCGACGATGCAGTTCAACGGCACGACCGGCGCACTCATCGGCAGCTTCGGCGACGTGCCCAAGGCCGCGGCCGAGACGCGCGGCGTGCTCTACGGCCTGCACATCGGCCGCTTTGCCGATCCGCTGCTGCGCGCGCTGTTCTTCGTCTCGGGCCTCGCAGGCTGCCTGATGGTGGCGACCGGCCTGCTGCTGTGGGCCGTGAAGGAGCGCCAGAAATACGCCAAGACCCTCAAGCAGGGCGGGCGCATCGGCGTCGGCCTGCGGCTGGTCGACGGGCTCAACCTCGGCGCGATCGCGGGCCTGCCCGTGGCGATGGCCGCCTTCTTCTGGGCCAACCGCCTGCTGCCGGTCGACGTGGCCGGCCGCAACGAGGCCGAGATCCGCTGGTTCTTCATCGTCTGGGGCGCCACCGCCGTGCTGGGCCTGCTGCGCCCGACCCTGCGCATGTGGCAGGCGCAGCTCGCGCTTGGCGCGCTGCTGTTCGCGCTGCTGCCGGTGCTCAACGCCTTCACCGGCCCCGCGCCGCTCACGGTCAGCCTGCGCACCGGTCCGAGTTCGGTGGCGGGCTTCGACCTCGTGGTGATCGCGCTCGGCCTGGGGCTCGCGGGTGCGACCTGGCTGGTGGAGCGCAAGCGCCGCAAGGCTTTGGCGGCGCCCAAGAAGGCCGTCAAGCCGCCGCCGACCGAACTCGCTGCTTCGGGGCAGGGGTCGTGATGCCGCTGCTCGGATTGGTGTTCGCGGCCTCGCTGGCCGGCTTCTGCGCGCTGAGCCTCGCGATGGACCGCCACAGCGAAGACGTCTTCGGCCGCGGCAGCACGCCGGGTGCATGGCGCCGATGGCTGCAGCTCGGGGGCACGGCGCTGCTGTGCCTGTCGCTGTGGGCCAGCCTGGAGGCGGCAGGCGGGTCGGTGGGATGGGTGTTGTGGCTCGGGGCGCTCACTGCGGCGGCGCTGGCGACGGTGGGGTTGTTGAGCGGGTTGCCGCATCGCTTTCACTGGATCGCTTCTGCCGCAGGGGGCGTTGCGTTCCTCAGCCTGCTGTTCTGCCTCTGATTGCTTGCCGCCGCGACAGGCAAGCCCCCGCTCAGGTCTTCTTGTCTGTTTTCTCGAACAGTTCTTCCAGCAGTTCGCGAGCCATCTCCTCGGCAGATGTCCTGGCGAACGAGGTGCGGCGAACTTCACCCGCCGTGATCAGTTTTCCAGAAAGGGGATCGCGAACCTTGATGGTGAGCTTGAACAGGAACATGGACATGTCCCAGGACCATTGGTCGTTGTAGGTCAGGATCACATCCATCGGCTCGCTGGGCTTGGCGGCAGCCCCCACCACGGCGGTGTACCCCATCGACTTCAACTGCTGCGCAATGACGCGGTCGACGTTGTAGCCATCGCCCTCGACCGTCTGCACGTAGATCTTGCGAACGTCCGGAGGAATCTTCTTGCTGGATGTCGTGAGGTCGGCGGCACATCCGGAGAGCAGGATCGCAAGGGACGACATCCATACCCAGAGCCAGCGCGACATGGTGCTTTGGATGGCATCCATTACTTGTTCCCTTCCAATTGAATCCTGCATTCCTCGAGCAGGTTCTTGCTCTGCGTCACGTGAAACGGCGACCCCACAAACATGGTGACGAGGGTGCCGTGCGCTGACTCCTCCAGGTCAAAAACGCGCATGGTGATGCCACCTGCCCTCAGGGCGACCGAGTCTGTGCTCGTCGTCACTTCGTAGGAGGTCTCTTTCAGCTTGCGGGCCAGGCATGCGGCCACGTCAGACTTGCTGGCCTCGATCTCCTTGATCTCGCGGGCCGGCGACTTGCGAACGGTGTCCGCAGAGACCGAACACCCCGCCAGCACGACCAGTGCCGGCACCCATGCAAACGCCCATCTTCCAAATACTCTCGCCACGTCTTCTCCCGTTTTCTTGTTTGGCGCAATGCCCGAACCGGGCCATCACCCCCGCATCAACGCCTCGATCTCATCCGCCTTCACCGGCACCCCCCGCGAAATCAGTTCGCAGCCCGTGGCCGTGACGATCGCGTCGTCCTCGATGCGGATGCCGATGTTGTGGAACTTCTCGGGCACGCCTTCGCCGGGCCGCACGTAGATGCCGGGTTCCAGCGTCAGCACCATGCCCGGGTGCAGGATGCGGCTCGGGCGGTTCTTGATGAGTTCGTTCGACAGCGGATCCTTGCGCTCGCTCACCTCGCCCACCTGCGTGGGTTCGACATAACTGCCGCAGTCGTGCACGTCCATGCCCAGCCAGTGGCCGGTGCGGTGCATATAAAACTGGAAGTAGGCGCGCGAGTCGATCACGTCGTCGACGCTGCCGACCTTGTTGCCGTCGAGCAGGCCCAGGTCGAGCATGCCCTGCGCCAGCACCTTCACGGCCGCGTCGTGCGGG
This sequence comes from Variovorax sp. YR752, assembly GCF_943372545.1. NCBI lineage: Bacteria > Pseudomonadati > Pseudomonadota > Betaproteobacteria > Burkholderiales > Comamonadaceae > Variovorax > Variovorax sp. YR752. Next base: position 36,678 of record NZ_CALRZC010000028.1, read on the forward strand.
TCGTTGAAGCGGTTGCCGGCCTTGGTGGCGGCGGCCGAGGCGTCCTGGCTGGCGAGCACCAGGTCGTACAGCGCGCGCTGCGGGCCGCTGAACTTGCCGTCGGCCGGGAAGGTGCGGGTGATGTCGCTGGCGTAGCCGTCGAGTTCGCAGCCGGCGTCGATCAGCACCAGCTCGCCCTGGCGCACGGGTGCGGCGTCGGCGCGGTAGTGCAGCACGCAGGCGTTGGCGCCGGCCGCGACGATGGAGCCGTAGGCCGGGTACTGCGAGCCGCCGAGGCGGAACTCGTGCAGCAGCTCGGCGTCGAGGTGGTACTCGCGCACGTCCTTGCCCTCGCGCAGCATGCGCGCCGACAGCTGCATCGCGCGGATGTGGGCGCGGGCGCTGATCTGCGCGGCGCGACGCATGATGTCTTGTTCATGCGCGTCCTTGACCAGGCGCATCTCGTCGAGCGGGCCGCACAGGTCGCGCTGCTCTTCGGGGCACAGCGCGCCGTAGCGCACGCGCGCGCGCACCGACTGCAGCCAGCCGTCGATGCGGGTTTCCAGGCCCTTGTGGGTGGCGAAGGGGAACCACACGGTCGATCGGTTCTCGAGCAGCTTCGGCAGCTTGGCGTCGAGGTCGTTCACCGAAAAGGCTTCGTCCACGCCCAGCGCGGTGGGGGCGGCGTCGGGGCCGAGGCGGTAGCCGTCCCAGATCTCGCGTTCGAGGTCTTTCGGCGCGCAGAACAGCGTGGCGCGGCCGTCGCCGGCCAGCACCAGCCAGGCGTTCGGCTCGGTGAAACCGGTCAGGTAATAGAAGTAGCTGTCGTGGCGGAACAGGAAGTCGCTGTCGCGGTTGCGCTGGCGCTCGAGCGCGGTCGGGACGATGGCGATGCCGTCTTTGCCCAGTTGCGAAGCGAGGCGCGCGCGGCGCTCGGCGTAGATCGTGGTGTCATTGAGCATGGGATTTCACTTTCGATACGGTGCAAGTCCGGGGTCCGCGGGTACCAGATGCCGCCATGGGAACACATCCTGTGCAAAGTGGCTGACGTAGCCGCCGATCGTTGACTGGATGACCATGAATTGCAGCCCCTGCCGCACGCCCTGCAGCTGCTGCAGCTGGGCCAGGTCGAGGCAGGTGTTGCGCAGCCTCAGCACGCGCAGCCGCGCGCCCACGGGGCTGTGCAGCAAGGCCTCGTAGTCTTCGAAGGCCGTGATGCCGCCGGGTGCCCGGTCGGCCGACCACACCATCTGCTGCTCGGTGGATTCGGAAAAATCCAGCAACGTGAGGCCCGGCAGCTGCGTCGCCGCGGCAAGGTGGCGAATGAAGTTCTGCGTGTCGAAATGGGCGCCGACGCACAGGCTGGTCAGTTGCGGCAGCGGTACGGCGAAGAAGTCGGCGTTCGGCGGGTTCGGCACCGTCAGTTCGCTCAGGCGCGGCGTCTTGCGCACCCAGCGCGCGATGTCGCCGCCTTCCTCGAGGATGCCGTCACTGGTGCAGACGAGCGACTGGTTGTGGTCCTCGGGCTGCGTCGGCTTGATGAACAGCGAGCGCAGGCGGGGAAACATCACCGGGCTGTCGAGCAGCGGCGTGAACATCCATTCGCGCGAGCCGTTGGCCCCGCTGTCGGGGCCGCTGAACGACAGCGAAGTGAGGCAGTCGGCCACGTCCTGCTGGCTCAGGCAGGCGAGCGTTTCGTCAAAGGCGTCGCCCCAGGTCTCGCCGAAATATTCGACATGCCAGCCCTGGCGCATGGGCGCGAGGCTCAGGCGCGTGAAGTCGCTCACGTAGAGCGGCACGGTCAGTGGGTCTTCGGGCGCGCCGTCGTTGCGTTCGGCGGCGGTGGCCAGGGCCAGGTCCTGCAGGCGCTGCGGCAGCAGGCGCAGGGCGTCGGGCAGCGGCGCGAGCGTCATGCGCCCGCTGCCGGCGCGACCCCGGCGTTGAGTTGCTGCAGGCGCTGCGGCGTGCCCACGTCGGTCCAGTCGCCCGTGTAGAGCTCGGCGCTCACCTGCTGGTTGTCCATGGCGGCGCGCAGGATCGGTGCCAGCGGGGCCTTGATGCCGTCCGGGTTGCCGGCCGGGATGCCGCTGTACGGCGGTGCGAACAGCGCGGCGCGGTACAGGCCGATGGTCGAGAAGGTGTATTTCTCTGCCGCCTGGTTCAGCGCAAGCCCGTCGGCCGAGAGACCGAAGTCGCCCTGGGGGTTGTGCGCCGGGTTCGGCACCAGCCACAGGTGGGCGAGCTTGCCTTTGGCCAGGAAGCGGTCGACGGCGGCCTGGGTGAAGCGAAAGCCGGGCGCGAACACGTCGCCGGCCGCGACCCAGAAGACCTCGCCCAGGAGCGGCAGCGCGCGCACGATGCCGCCCGCTGTTTCGAGCGCGCCGCCGAAGTCGCGGCCCTCGTCGGAATAGGCGATGGACAGCGCGCCATGCCCATTCAGCACAGGGTTCGCGCCGAACCGGGCGGCGACCTGCGCGCCGAGCCAGTCGGTGTTGACCACCAGTTCGGTGAAGCCGCCCTTGGCCAACGCTTCCATCGGCCACTGCATCAGCGGCTTGCCGCGCACGTCGAGCAGGGGCTTGGGCGTGGCGTCGGTCAGCGGTCGCATGCGTTCGCCGCGGCCGGCGGCCAGGATCATCGCGCGCACCGCCATCACCGCACCGACCCGGCCACACGCCCGCGTTGCAACTCGTTGCGCTCGCTGTGCGAGGGCTGGAACAGCGCCACCAGGCAGGCCATCAGCGCATGCGCCTTGGCCGAGTGGTCGGCGCCGAAGTTGCACACGTACACGTCGAGCGTCACGCCGCGCTGCTCGGGCCAGGTGTGGATGCACAGGTGCGATTCGGCCAGCAGCAGCGTGGCTGTCACGCCGCCCGGGCCCTGCGGCGTGGCGGGAAAACCGTGGACCAGTTTGCCCACGGCCTGCAGCCCCGCGGCCGTCACGGCCTTGGTGCAGACCTCGCCGAGCGCACGCCCGTCGGTGAGCCATTGGAGGCCGCATTGGCAGTCGTGGAGATCGGCGGTGAGGTGCAGCCCTTGCATGGGGGGCAACTCTAGCAGCGTGCCTGCGACACAAGAGAGCATCAGTGGGGTGTTGGCCCTGTATCGAGGCCGGGCGCGGCTCGCCCGGTAAAATCTCGGGTTCTCCCGTATCCCCCACCCACCCTTTTCCCCCGAAAGCCCACTGCCCATGGCAAACCAAGCCCTGATGGCCAACGCGATCCGCGCGCTGGCAATGGATGCCGTTCAACAAGCAAATTCCGGACATCCGGGCGCACCGATGGGCATGGCCGACATGGCCGTCGCCCTGTGGGGCGAGCACCTGCGCTACAACCCCGCCAACCCGCATTGGTTCGACCGCGACCGCTTCGTGCTGTCCAACGGCCACGCCTCGATGCTGATCTACGCGGTGCTGCACCTCACGGGCTACGACCTGCCCCTGGCCGAACTCAAGAACTTCCGCCAGCTGCACGGCAAGACCGCCGGCCACCCGGAAGTCGACGTCACCCCCGGCGTCGAAACCACCACCGGCCCGCTGGGACAGGGCATCACCAACGCCGTGGGCTTCGCGCTGGCCGAGAAGCTGCTCGCCGCCGAGTTCAACCGTAAGAACCTCGCCATCGTCGACCACCACACCTACGCCTTCCTGGGCGACGGTTGCATGATGGAAGGCATCAGCCATGAAGCCTGCGCCCTCGCCGGCGCCTGGCACCTGAACAAGCTGATCGCCCTGTACGACGACAACGGCATCAGCATCGACGGACAGGTCAAGCCCTGGTTCATCGACAACACCGAAGAGCGCTTCAAGGCCTACGGCTGGAACGTCATCGGCCCGATCGACGGCAACGACGCCAAGGAAGTGGCCAAGGCCATCGCCAAGGCCAAGAAGGAAGCCACCAAGCCCACGCTGATCGTCTGCAAGACCACCATCGGCAAGGGCAGCCCGAACCGCGCCGGCACCGCCAAGGCGCACGGCGAAGCGCTCGGTGCCGAAGAAATCAAGCTCACGCGCGAAGCCATCGGCTGGCCCTACCCCGCCTTCGAAATCCCGGCCGACGTGTACGCCGACTGGGACCACAAGGCCGAAGGCGCCAAGACCGAAGCCGCCTGGAACGACACCTTCGCCGCCTACGCGGCCGCGTACCCCGAACTCGCCGCCGAGTTCACGCGCCGCATGAAGGGCGAGCTGCCCAAGAACTTCCACCAGGTCGCCTTCGACACCGTGGTCGCCGCCCACACCAAGGGTGAAACCGTGGCCAGCCGCAAGGCCAGCCAGCTCGCACTGGAAGCCTTCACGGCCGCGCTGCCCGAAATGCTCGGCGGCAGCGCCGACCTCACGGGCTCCAACCTCACCAACACCAAGAGCACCGCCGCGCTGCGCTTCGACGCCAAGACCGGCGCCGTCGTGCTGAACGCGCCCCCCGCACCGGTGGTGCCCCAGGGCGGCGAAGACGAAGCCGCACAAGGCGATGCCGTCGAGCCGCCGCACGGCGACATCGGCCGCCACATCAACTACGGCGTGCGCGAATTCGGCATGGCCGCCATCATGAACGGCGTGGCGCTGCATGGCGGCTACATCCCCTACGGCGGCACCTTCCTCACCTTCAGCGACTACAGCCGCAACGCCATCCGCATGGCCGCGCTCATGAAGCGCCGCGTGGTGCACGTGTTCACGCACGACTCCATCGGCCTGGGTGAAGACGGCCCGACGCACCAGTCGATCGAGCACGCCGCCTCGCTGCGCCTCATTCCGAACCTGGACGTCTGGCGTCCGGGCGACACGGCCGAAACCGCCGTGGCCTGGGCGGTCGCGCTGCAGAACGCCACGCGCCCGACCGCCCTGCTGCTGAGCCGCCAGAACATCGCTTACGCCGCCAAGAGCGACCTGGGCGACATCAGCCGCGGCGCCTACGTGCTGTCCGAGCCCGAGCACGTCGGCCTCAAGAACAAGAAGACGGCAGCGGTCATCATCGCCACCGGTTCCGAAGTGCAGCTCGCGCTGGCCGCCCAGAAGCTGCTGGCCGACAAGAAGATCGCCGTGCGCGTGGTGTCGATGCCCTCGACCACCACCTTCGACCGCCAGGACCTGGCCTACAAGAAGGCCGTGCTGCCCAAGAAGATCCCGCGCGTCGCGGTCGAAATGGGCTGCACCGACGGCTGGTGGAAGTACGGCTGCGCGGCCGTGGTCGGCATCGACAGCTACGGCGAGTCGGCCCCCGCGCCCGTGCTGTTCAAGCACTTCGGTTTCACGGCGGAGAACGTGGCCGCCACCGTGGAAGCGGCCCTGCGCGACTGAGCGTCGCGCGGTTCGTCCGCTTCCCGTCCGATCAAAAAGTTTTTCAACCTTAGGAGCAAGTCAGATGGCTATCAAACTCGGTATCAACGGCTTCGGCCGCATCGGTCGCAACGTGCTGCGCGCAGCGGTGCAGAACTTCAAGAACGACATCGAAATCGTTGCCATCAACGACTTGCTCGAGCCGGAATACCTGGCCTACATGCTCCAGTACGACTCGGTGCATGGCCGCTTCAAGGGTGAAGTGACGGTCGAAGGCAACACGCTGATCGTGAACGGCAAGAAGATCCGCCTGACGCAAGAGCGCGACCCGTCGCAGCTCAAGTGGAACGAAGTCGGCGCCGACATCGTGCTCGAGTCGACCGGCCTCTTCCTCACGAAGGAAACCGCGCAGAAGCACATCGACGCAGGCGCCAAGAAGGTCATTCTGTCGGCCCCCTCGAAGGACGACACCCCCATGTTCGTCTACGGCGTGAACGACAAGAAGTACGCCGGCGAAGCCATCATCAGCAACGCCAGCTGCACCACCAACTGCCTGGCTCCGCTGGCCAAGGTGCTGAACGACAAGTGGGGTATCAAGCGCGGCCTGATGACCACCGTGCACGCGGCCACGGCCACGCAGAAGACCGTCGACGGCCCGAGCAACAAGGACTGGCGCGGCGGCCGCGGCATCCTGGAAAACATCATTCCCTCGAGCACTGGCGCTGCCAAGGCCGTGGGCGTGGTGATCCCCGAGCTCAACAAGAAGCTCACGGGCATGAGCTTCCGCGTGCCGACCTCCGACGTGTCGGTGGTCGACCTCGTGGTCGAGCTCGAGAAGGAAGCCACCTACGCCGAGATCTGCGCCGAAATGAAGGCACAGAGCGAAGGCGCGCTGAAGGGCGTGCTGGGCTACACCGAAGACAAGGTCGTCGCCACCGACTTCCGCGGCGACCCGCGCACCTCGATCTTCGACGCCGAAGCCGGCATCGCCCTGGACAGCACCTTCGTGAAGCTCGTGAGCTGGTACGACAACGAATGGGGCTACTCGAACAAGTGCCTCGAGATGGTGAAGGTCGTGTCGAAGTAAGACTTCGTGGCTCCAATAAGAAACGCGCCCTCGGGCGCGTTTTTTCATGGGCGAATGGTCGTCGAACCGCTCAGCGCAGCTTCTCGTTGCGCCGGATCTCGCTGCTGAGCTGCGCCGTCATCCGCGTGGCCGCGCGCCGTGCGGCCAGCCCGTAGTCGCCGTTGAACTCACCGAACTCCGCCGTGCCGTTGCCGACCGCGCGCACGCGCGTGACTTCGGCGCCCGCGGTATCGGTCACCACGCAGGCCACCTCGGCCGTGAATGCGGTGGGCGGCCAGGTGATCCATGAGGACGAGCTCGAATCGGTCTTGATCTGCGGCGTGAACACCAGCGACACGCCCGCCGCTTCGTTGGCCTTGGCATCGCCCGCGGTGCGCAGCACGACCACGTTGCGGTAGACCCCGCGCAGCGCATCGCGGATCGACTTTTCCAGGTCGCGGTACGGGTAGTAGCTCACGCGGTCGCCGCTGCCGCCGGCGGTGATCACCTGCAGGTCGCGCTGCGCGTCGGTCATCACGTAGGCCACCTTTTTCGGAATGAGGTGGGCGGTCGACCGGGGCGGTGCGGTCTCGGTGATCATCGTGATCGGGTGGGAGCAGCCCGCCAGCAGCACGGCGGTTGCCAGCGCTGCGACCAGCCGGGGCATCGGAGAAGAGGTAAGAAACGACATGGTGCTTCTCCGGCCTTACTGCGCAGACGGCGCGATGGCCGCAACGAATTGCGGATCGGCATACACCTGCCGCAGCAGCGCCCGCACCAGCCGCGGGTACGCGGCCTGTCCGGCGGGCACGGCCACGATGTTGGCGTAGCTCGAATCGAAGGCGATCTCGCCGCGGTAGGTCTTGCGCAGCCTTTGCGCGGCGTTGCGCGTGACGGTGACTTCGACGTCCATGCGGCCGGAGCCGTTGATCACGCCCAGGTCGAGTTCGTTGACGAGGATGCGCGCTGCGATGCGGGTCGGCGCCTTGGGGTCGTAGACCGAGATCTCGCCCAGGTCGCGCATCAGCGCGTCTTCGAGGTACTGGGCGAAGGTGCCGCTGGGCGACACCAGCCTGGCGCGGCGCAGGCCCAGGGTGTTGACCCTGTCGTTGGGGTCGGTGGGCTGCACCTTGGCGACCGCGACCTTGCCGGGGTTGTGGGCCTCGAGCCGGTCGAGCGCCTCGTAGTCGGCGGCATAGGGTGGTGCGCCGAGTTGTGCGCAGCCTGTGGCCAGTGCAGCCAACAGGAGCGCGCCAGTGCGCATGCGCAGACCCTGCGGTCTGAAGACGATCGCCATGTCTTGAACCCCCTCGTCCGAGATGTCTTCTTCTCCCCGGCGCGAGGGTAGCAGGCATCGCGCCGCGCGCGAAGGCGGCAGCGGCGCGGCGAACTCAGATCGGCTCGAGCACGTGGATCAGCTTGCTCTCGGTGAACTCCCGGGTCTGGGCGCTGAAGGCCGCCATGTGCGGCGCGACCCCGTGGGCCTGCAGGGCCGGGAGCGAGGCCCACTTCTCGATGACCACAAAGGTGTCGGGCCCGAAGCTGGCCTTCGACGGCGGAACGCCCTGTGCGTCGACCGTGGCCCCGTACTCGATGCAGCCCTCTTCGGCGAGCACGGCGGCGCGGTTGGCGATGAAGGCTTCGAGCAGACGGGCGCGCTGGCCGGGCTTGGCGGTGATGACGGCAACGACTTGGATCATGGAACAGGGTCTCCGTTGAAGTGAGGTGGTGATGCGGTGAAGGGAACGACCGAATCTACGAGATCGCGCGCCGCCGCGCAGGTCCGGTGGGCGACAAGGCCGCCGCTCGGCCACCGCATGCACACGCCGCATGCGACACAGTTACCCGCGAGACACACTCTCGCCCCGCCACTGTCGCGCCGAGGTCATAGGATCAGGTCTTCTTCCGCATCGACCTGCCTTTTGCCATGTTCATCGTCACCCTGACCTACATCCGCCCGCTCGAGGAACTCGACGCTCTGATGGATGCGCATGTCACCTGGCTCAAGAAGCACTACGCCAGCGGCCTGTTCGTGGCCTCGGGGCGCCAGGTGCCGCGCAAGGGCGGCGTGATCCTTGCGCGCTCGGGCGACCGCGAGGGGCTCGAGGCGGTGCTGGCACGCGACCCCTTCGTGCAGGGCGGCGTCGCGCGCACCGACGTGATCGAGTTCATCCCCAGCATGACCGCGCTGAGCGTCGAGGTGCTGCGCGGCTACTGACGCCGCGCAGTTTCAGCGGCAGATCAGGCCCCCGGCACTTCCTCGCGCCCATCCGGGTGCCGCGCAAAGCGCGCGGCCTCGGCGCCATGCACCGGCGCCGGATCGGTCCAGGGCCAGCCACCAAATTGCGTGCGGCGGTAGTCGGCCATCGTCTGGCTGATCTCGGCCTGCGTGTTCATCACAAAAGGGCCGTACTGCGCCACCGGCTCGCCGATCGGGCGGCCCTGCATCAGCAAAAACTCGCCGTCGCCCTCGGGGCCGTTGCACAGTTCCACGGCCGCGTCGGCGCGCAGCTCGATGGCCGCCGGTCCGTCCACGCGCCGGCCCGCCACCTGCGCGGTCGCGCCCTTGAAGAAGTACAGCATGCGCCGCGTGCCCTCGCCTGTGGCGGGCGGCAGCGTCCAGCGCGCGCCGGGCGTCATGCGCAGCGTCCAGATCGCGAGGTCGGCGCCGGCCTGCGCAGCCCATGAATCGGGCGGCGGCGCGAGCGGGTCGATCGCTGCCTGAGCCGGTGCTTGCGCGTCATCGCCGCCGAAGCGCCCGGCGATCACCGCCACCTCGGTGCGGCCGCCCTGCGCGTCGTCCGAGGCGAAGCGCGGAATCGCTTCCGACCAGAACATCGTGAAGTGCGGCTCGGCCATCTTGTTCTTCGCTGGCAGGTTGAGCCAGATCTGAAACAGCTCCAGCGGGTTCGGCGCCGTGGCGTCGAGCAGCGGGAACATCTCAGAATGCACGATGCCCTTGCCGGCCGTGAGCCACTGCACGTCGCCGCCGCCGAAGCGCGCGGTGGCGCCCAGCGAGTCGGAATGGTCGATCAGGCCCTTGCGCACGATGGTCACCGTCTCAAAGCCGCGGTGCGGGTGCGAGGGAAAGCCCGGCACCGTCTCGCCGTGGTACATGCTCCAGCCGTCTTTGCGGCTGAAGTCCTGGCCGATCTGGCGGCCGGCCAGCGAGGCCTCGGGGCCCATGCGGCCGTTGGCCTTCGGGTAGGCGTCGTCGTGATAGACGCAGAACAGGAACGGGTCGAGCGTCTGCCACGGGAAGCCGAGCGGCTGGACCTGGACGATGGGAGACGGGCTGCTGCTGCTTTCGTTGCTGTCGGACATGTCGGTACTCCTGGGTGGGGTGGGCACGGCCGCCATGCGAGCCGTGCCTGAACCAGGAATATCGGGGCGCCGCCGCCTTTCGGTAGGTGCCTTCCGCGCAACGATCAAGAGCGCATATGGAACGATGGGCATCGTCCGGGCCGGTGTTACTGCGCGGGCATTTCGGCGTTCGGGTCCATGTAGACCAGCTCCCACAGGTGGCCGTCCAGGTCCTGGAAGCCGTGGCCGTACATGAAGCCGTAGTCCTTCGGCTCGCTGGGCGTCGTCGCGCCCGCGGCCACCGCCTTGGCGACCAGGTCTTCGACCTCGGCGCGGCTCTCGCACGACAGGCACACCAGCACCTCGGTGCTCGTGCGGGTGTCGGTGATGGCCTTGGTCGTGAAGGTCTTGAAGAAGTCTTCCATCAGCAGCATCGCGTGGATGCTGCCTTCGTGGATGACCATGCAGGCGGCGTTGGCGTCGGTGAACTGCGGGTTGAAGGTGTAGCCCAGCGCGCCGAAGAACGCCTTGCTCTTGTCGAGGTTATTGACGGGGAGGTTCACGAAGATCTGCTTGGTGGCCATGGTGTCTTTCCTGTGTCGATGAAGGGTGGCTGGGGTGTTTGCCGACGTCTTGTGTACGCCGTCCACAAAAGATATCAAAGAAAATGGACGGTGTCCACATGATTTTTTGAAGCACCGGAATCGGCCGGCACCACGTCGCTCAGGGGGAAGAAGAGCGGGCATCATGAACACCATGGAAATCGAGTTCAAGTTCTGCATTCCCCCCGACCGCCTGAAGGCCGTCGACACCGCATTGCGACGCGGCGCCGTCGTGCGCACGCGCCTCCAGGCCCGCTATTTCGACACCGCCGACCAGCGCCTCGTCGCCGACGGCATGGTGCTGCGCCTGCGCAAGGAGGGTCGGCGCTGGGTGCAGACCGTCAAGGCCGCCGGCGACAACGCGCTGCACCGGCTCGAGCACAACGTCGACCTGGGCACCGGCGCCGCCGCGCCCGCCATCGACCCCGCGCGCCACGCCGGCACGCCTGTCGGCGAGCGACTGGCGCGCCTGCTGCAACCGGCCGATGGCGCCCCGGTGCCGCTGGTCGAGCGCCAGTCGACCGACATCGTGCGGCTCACGCGCGACCTGCGCGTGAGCGGCCCGGGCGGCGCCGTCGTCGAGATGGCGCTCGACGTCGGCAAGGTCGTCGTGCACGCGGGCACGCCCGCGCAGCGCAGCTCGCCCGTGTGCGAGCTGGAGCTCGAACTCAAGAGCGGCGACGTGCAGGGGCTCGTGGCGCTTGCGCGGCGCTGGTCGCAGCAGCACGGCCTGTGGTTCAGCACCGTCTCGAAGGCCGAGCGCGGCATGCGCCTGCTGGCCGAGCAAGAGACGGTGCCCGCCGTCAAGGCTGAGGCGCCGCGCTTTCCGCAGGGCCGAGACGGCCGCGCCCTCCAGCAGGCCGTGGTCGCGTCGTGCCTGGACCAGATGCTGCCCAACGCCAGCGAGATCGCTGCGGGCAGCACCGACGAAGAACAGATCCACCAGCTGCGCATCGGCATCCGCCGCCTGCGCACCGCGCTGCGCGAACTCGCGGGGCTCGACGCCGACACAAGCCGCTTCGATGCCGCCGCCTGGGAGCCGCCACTCGTTGACGCCTTCCGCGCGCTCGGCGATCTGCGTGACCGCGAACAGGTCGTGAAGCTCGCGCAGCCGCGGCTGCGTGAAGCGGGCGCGCCGGAGGTTGATCCGTTGGCGGGCGATGCCGACGGCGGCACAACCGCGTCGGCGCTGACACCCGGCGACATCGTGCGCGCCGCGGCGTTCCAGGACGTGCTGGTGTCGCTGATCGGCTTCACCGCCGCCACGCCGCCGTCGACGGGGTCCGCGCCGCTGGCCGCAGACGAGGCCCGCCAGCAGCTGCGCGAACAGCTCCAGCGTTTGCACAAGCAGGCCGTGCGCGACGGCGAGCGTTTCGAATCGCTCGCCACCGAGCACCAGCACCGCGCGCGCAAGCGGCTCAAGCGCCTGCGCTACCTGGCGGAGTTCGCGGCACCGTTGTTCGCCGAGGCGGACGGCGGCAAAAAGAAGAAGGACGCGGCCGAGCGCTACCTGAAAGCCCTGCGCCCCGCACAGGACGCGCTGGGCGAGTTCAACGACGAGGCGGTGGCGCTCGCGCTGTACCGCGAGGTCGCATCGCGCGACCCGCGCGCGTGGTTCGCGGTCGGCTGGTTCAGCGCGCGCCGTGCAGCGGGTGCGAAGGCGTGCCGCAAGGCGCTGGAGACGATCGGCGACGCGCCGAGGTTCTGGAAGAAGCGCGGCTAAGTGCCCAGATCCAGGCTCAACTGCGAGTCGGGAAGGGTTGGATCGATGTTGCGCTTTGCCAGACTGTGAGCCGCGAACCCGGCGGCCCATGCAATCAGGCCGAGCCAGCACATCCACAGCGCGAAGGCAATGAGCACGACAAGAGACCAGCGTTGCTCGCTCAGAGTCTTCTTCATGAACTCGGCCGCACCCTCCGACTTCAGAACGCCGCAAAGAATGCCGACCTCTTGCTCGCTGAAAGTCGTCCGTGAGGCGTTCTCACTTGCGGCTTGTGAGCAGTGCGTCGCCTTGAGGGCCGGAGCACCAAGGAGGGGCCAGAGCGGCTTCACTTCTGTAGCACTTCCCCAGAAATACCGGTCGGTACTCTTGAGCGAGAAAAGGGATTGAGACGAGAAGAGGCCGATCACGCTGAGGAAGCTGATCGCCACGGCAATGAAGAGCCCGCTCAGTCTCCATGCTTGAGAAAAACCCGATGGCAGCTTGTGAACTCTCACTTGGCGAAGCTCTGTATCGAAGAGCTCGCCGCACACACTCAGCGTGCGCATCTGCACGCCATTCAGCTTGGTCCACTCGATCAGCTGATGCGCCTCCTTGAGGCTGGCGACGGGTACGCCCGCAAACATGCGGAATGAAATCAGGCTCGTTTGTTCGTCGACGAACGCGCGAACCTGTGGGTCCGAGATTTCCTGCTTGCCGTGGACCAGTTGCCAAAGGCGGCTCAGCAGTACATGCCGCGACTCGGTGCGCAGCACGACCCAGAGGAACGCCCCCGCGATCAGCAACGGCGCGATGACGCTGAAAACGCTGGAGATGTTGGAGGCGTTCGGGAAATCCATTGCCCGGGCGCTATTCAGTGATGGTGCCCATGCGCCCCATGCACATGCCGGTGCTCGATCTCCACCGGCAGTGCCGCGCGCACGTCCGTCACCTGCAGGCTGAACTTCAGTGCCTTGCCGGCCCAGGGGTGGTTGCCGTCGAGCAGCACGACCGGGCCCTTGATCTTGGTCACAGTGAAGACGTGCTCGGTGCCGTCGTCGAGCCGGCCCTGCAGCTGGCCGCCGACCTTCACGCCGGGCGGGAACTCGGTCTTGGGAATGGTGCGCACCAGCGCTTCGTCGCGCAGGCCGAAGGCGTCTTCGGGGGCGAGGTTCAGCGTGGTCTGGAAGCCCTTTTCCTGGCCGTCGAGCGCTTGCTCGATCTTGGGCAGGGTGTTTTCGTAACCGCCATGCAGGTAGGCCATCGGCTCGGGGCTGGCTTCGATGAGCTTGCCCTGGGCGTCGGCGACTTTGTACTTGAGGGTGACGACGGTGTCTTTTTCGATTTTCATGGCGGGCATTTTCTGTGGAAATCGATCCGCGTCCGAAGTCAGGTCATCCGCGCCCGCCATACGTCCGGCAACGCCTCCTCCTCCCGCAGCTTCTGCGTCACCACCGCGATGAACGCCGACACCGCCCGCGGCAGGTGCTTGCGGCTCGGGTAGACCACGCTCAGGCCGTGCCCGGTGCGCTGGTACTGCGGCAGCACCGGCACCAGCCGCCCGGCCTCCACGTCGAGCCGCCCCATGGCCGGTGGCAGCAGCGCGATGCCCAGGTCGGCGATGGCAGCCTTGCGCAATGCCTGTGCGGTGTTGCCGCTGAAACGGCCGCCGACCTGCACTTCTTCTTCCTTCCCGCCGGGCCCGGTCAGGCGCCAGGTGGTGCGGCCGCTGGGGTGGCCGGGGGTCACGCAGTCGTGGTCGGCCAGCTCGCCCAGCGTGGCGGGCGTGCCGCGCGCGGCCAGGTAGGCGGGGCTGGCGACGAGGCCGTCGGTGCGCGGGCCGAGCAGCTGACGGGCGACGTACCCCGAGTCGGCCAGCGCGCCGCCGCGGAAGGCGATGTCGATCTGCTCGGCGATCAGGTCGGCCTTGGCGTCGCTGAGCACGAACTCGACGCGCACCAGCGGGTACGCCGACAGGAAGTCGGCCACCCAGGCCATGGGAAAAAAGTCGAAGAAATCGGCCGTGGCCGCCACGCGCACCCGGCCGCTGGGTTCCTGGCTGCCGGTGATGAGCGCCTGCCCGGCCTCGACCAGCCCGTCGACCGCCTCGGCGCACTGCTCGTGAAATGCTTCCCCGGCGCCGGTGAGCGTGAGCTTGCGGGTCGAGCGCTGCAGCAGCCGGGTGCCGAGCTGCGCCTCCAGCTGCTGGATGCGCCGGCTCACGGTGTTGGGCGGCAGGCCCAGTCGGCGGCCCGCCTCGGCAAAGCTGCCGTGGCGCACCACCTGCACGAAGACGGCGATGTCGTTGAGGTCGAGCATGGCGGGGCCTATTCCTTCTGTTCGTGGACGAGTGCAATCCGACTCTACCGTCTAGTCGATCAATGCGTGCGTGCCTAACCTTCAGCCCATGGCCTTGCGGCCTTCGACCACCCCCATTTCATTCAGGAGCACGCACCCCATGACCGCACAACAACAACCCCGCATCGGCATCGTCATCGGCTCGACCCGCGAAGGCCGGTTCGGCGAGAAGCCCGCGCACTGGATCCACGAGATTGCGAAGCAGCGCACCGACCTGGCCTTCGAGCTGGTCGACCTGCGCGACCACCCGCTGCCCTTTTTCAACGAAGCCGGCGCGCCCGCCTGGGGTCCGGTGAAGAACGAGGCCGCGCAGCGCTGGCAGGCCAAGCTGGCCACCTTCGACGGGCTCATCATCGTCACGCCCGAGTACAACCACGGCCCGAGCGCGGTGCTGAAGAACGCGATCGACTGGGCCTACAAGGAGTTCATCCGCAAGCCGATCGGCTTCGTGGGCTACGGCGGTGTGGGTGCGGCGCGGGCCGTGGAGCAGCTGCGGCTGGTCGCGGTCGAGATGCAGATGGCGCCGGTGCGCCACGCGGTGCACATCGGCATGGTCGAGTTCCTCGGCATCTGGCAGCAAGGCAAATCGTTCGACGACTTCCCGCACCTGGCGCAGTCGGCCACGGGCCTGCTCGACGACATGGCGTGGTGGACCCGCGCACTGAAGGCCGCCAGGGAGGCCGTATGAGCGCAGCTGTTGTTGCCACCGACACCCGCGCGATCGTCTACCGCACGCGCGGCGCCAAGCACGGACCGATCACGCGGCTCATGAGCCCGGGCGACCTGGGCGAATACCTCAAGCCCTTCGTGTTCCTCGACCTGTTCGGCTTCGACACCACGGGCGGCCACAAGGGCTTCGGCATGCACCCGCACTCGGGCATCGCCACGCTGACCTGGCTCATCGAAGGCGACACGCTGTACGAGGACACGACCGGCGAACAGGGCGTGCTGCGCGGCGGCGGCGTCGAGTGGATGCGCGCCGGCAACGGCGTGTGGCACACGGGCGCACCGGCGCCGGGTGTGACGCGCGTGCAAGGCTTCCAGCTCTGGGTGGCGTTGCCGGCCGCCGAGGAAAACGCGCCCGCGCAGAGCATTTACCTCGCGCCTTCGCAGGTGCCGCAGGACGGCCCGGCGCGCGTGCTGCTCGGGCGTTACGGCGCGGCGCAAAGCCCCATTCCGGCGCCCTCGCCGATGAACTACCTGGCCGTGCAGCTGAAGGACGGCGAGCGCTGGCGCTACACGCCGCCCGCCGGCCACACGGTGGGCTGGGTGGCGGTGAATGCCGGCCGGCTCGACGCGGGCGACGGCACTGGCGGATCCATCGGCACGGGCGAGCTCGCGGTGTTCGAAGAATCCGACGCGGCGCTCGACTTTGTGGCGCAGGGCGACACGGCCTTCGTGCTCGGCTCGGCCGTGCCGCATCCGCACGAGCTGGTGATGGGCCACTACTCGGTCCACACCAGCCGCGCGACGCTCGACCAGGGCGAGGCCGAGATCCGCCGCATCGGCGCGAAGCTGCGTGAGGAAGGCCGGCTGGCCTGAATGAAACACGCGTAAGCCAGCATGCGCCGCGCGGGCGGCTGCGCCAGAATCGTTCGCTTCTGTTTTATCGAACGACCCTGCAGCTGCCCGCCATGAATCTCGTCGACGCCTTCGCCGCCCACGCCACCCATTTCATCGACATCCGGCGCGACATCCACGCGCACCCCGAACTCGGTTTCGAAGAGCACCGCACCGCCGAGAAGGTCGCGAGCCTGCTCACCGAATGGGGCATCGAGGTGCACCGCGGCATCGCGGGCACGGGCCTGGTCGGCGTGCTGCGCAAAGGCACGGGCACCCGCACCATCGGCCTGCGCGCCGACATGGACGCGCTGCCGCTGAACGAGGCCAACGACTTCGCCCACAAGTCCACGCACGCGGGCCGCATGCACGCCTGCGGGCACGACGGCCACACGACGATGCTGCTGGCCGCCGCCTGGCACCTGTCGCAGCAGGGGCCCACCGACTTCGATGGCACGGTGCATTTCATCTTCCAGCCCGCTGAAGAGATGGGCAAGGCCGGCGCGAAGAAGATGATCGACGAGGGCCTGTTCGAGCGCTTCCCGTGCGATGCGGTGTTTGCGCTGCACAACTTCCCGGTCGGCGACGTGGGCCGCTTTGCGCTCAACGAAGGTGCGCTGATGGCGTCGAGCAACACTTACAAGGTCACGCTGCGCGGACGCGGCACGCACGCCTCGATGCCGCACACCGGCATCGACCCGGTGGCCGCCGTGGTCACGCTGGCGCAGCAGCTGCAGACCATCGTGCCGCGCACCATTCCGAGCACCGAGCGCGCCCTGCTCGCGGTCACGCAGCTGCAGGGCTCCGACGCGCCCAACGTGATTCCCGATGAAGCCTCGGTGGGCGGCACGGTCCGCACCTTTTCCGTCGAGGCCATCGACAAGATCGAGGCGCGCCTGCGCGAGGTGGCCCAGGGCGTGGCCATGGCGCACGGCTGCACGGCCGACATCTTCTTCAAGCGCTCGTCGCCGCCGGTGGTGAACCACGCGGCCGAGGCGCGCTTTGCGGCCGGCGTGATGCGCGAGGTGGTGGGCGACGACATGGTCACCGACGACTTTCCCGCCGTGATGGGCGCCGAAGACTTCGCGCACATGCTGCTGGCGCGGCCCGGCTGCTACGCCTTCCTGGGCAATGGCGACGGCGACCACCGGCTGGACGGCCACGGGCCCGGCCCTTGCATCATCCACAACACCTCGTTCGACTTCAACGACGAGATCATCCCGATCGGTGCCAGCTACTTCGTGAAGCTGGTGCAGCGCTGGCTGCCGTCGGGCGCCTGACCCATTTTTTTGTTGACGATGATGAAAGCGGCTCCGCCCATGACTTTTTCTCTGCTGACCCGACGTTCGCTGGCTGCCGCGGCAGCCGCCCTGGCCCTCGGTAGCTTCGGCCTGGCCCATGCGCAGCAGCGCGTGATCCACATCATCGTGCCCTTCGGCACGGGCGCCGTGCAGGACACGGTGGCGCGCGCCTTCAACAACGAGCTGGGCGCCGCGCTCGGCGGCAGCGCCATCGTCGAGAACCGCGCGGGCGCGGGCGGCACGGTGGGCGCGGCGATGGCGGCCAAGGCGCCGGCCGACGGCAACACGCTGGTGCTGGCGGCGGCCAGCCACAACATCGCGGGCTTCCTGTACAGCAAGCTGCCCTACGACCCGCTGAAGGATTTCGTCGGCGTGGCCAACGTGGGCAACGCGGGCTATGTGCTGGCGGTGGCCAGCGGCATGAACGTGGCGAGCACGGCCGACTTCATCAAGGAGGTCAAGGCCAACCCCGGCAAGTACAACTACGCCTCGGCCGGCAACGGCAGCGCCACGCACCTGGCGATGGCGTCGTTCCTCGCGAAGGCGGGCTTGCAGATGACGCACATCCCGACCAAGTCGACCGGCGAGGCCGTGAACGAAGTGCTCGCGGGCCGTGTGCAGGCGGTGATCTCGTCGAGCATCGGCGTGATGGGCTTCCAGGACGACGCGCGCATGAAGCTGCTGGCCTCCACCGGCCAGGCGCGCAGCCCCTTCCTGCCGAAGCTGCCGACGGTGGGCGAGAGCGGCCTGCCGGGCTACGCCTTCGATTCGTGGATCGGCCTGCTGGCGCCAGCCGCTACGCCGAAGGCCGAGGTCGAGCGCATCAACGCGGCGGCCAACAAGGTGCTGGCCGATCCGGTGATCCAGGAACGCTTCAAGCGCCTGGGCGTGGAGCCGCGCAGCCAGAACGTCGAGGCTTTCCAGAAGCTGCTGCGTGCGGATTGGGATGCGATGGGGGTGGTGGTGAAGGCTTCGGGGGCGAAGGTCGACTGACCTTTTTGTTCGCTTGATTCAGCGCTCCTGTTCGGGGCGCGTGCCCGGGCCACCGGGTACTTCCCTCCGCGAATGTCCCCCGCTTCGCTCCTCCTGATATTGTTTAATCCGCTCCTACCGCGCTAAAGGGAGCCCGTTCGGTGAACCCCGATCTCCTCCTTGGGCCGACCAGCCCGCAATCAAGACTGGGAGCCCGAACGGATTCGACGCTGTAGCTCGAACGGTGTCTTGGGGCGTCGCCAGCCTGGCGCTGGCGATGACCCCGCATATCAGGGTGTGCATGTCGAATGCGGCGCATTGGTCCTTCAAGCAAGGAGTACTGCGGTGACATGCAAAGTAGGCGTCGACATCAGCAAGACGAAGCTGGATGCGGCATGGCTCAGAGCGGACGGCAAGTACCGATCCAAGGTGTTTCCCAACAATGCGAGCGGCTTCGCGGACATGCTGCGATGGCTGGATTTCCATCTGCCCGACGGCAAGGCCGACGCCCATGTGTGCATGGAAGCCACGGGCACGTACCACGAGGGCCTGGCGTTTTTCCTGCATGACCATGCCGTGGCGGTCTCGGTCGTGAACCCGCTGCAGGTCAAGCGATTCATGGAGCTGGAGCGGGTGCGCAACAAGACCGACGAAGGCGATGCGAAGGCCCTGGCGCGGTTTTGCGACAAGACAGAGCCACCGGTGTGGGAGGCGCCTTCCGCGGGCGTGCGCTCCCTGCAAGCGCTGGTGGCCCGACTGGACACGCTGCAGGAGCTCAGGCAGGGAGAGTTGAATCGACTGGAAGTCGCTCACGACTCGGTCAAGCCCTCCTTTGTTGCAGTCATCACCAGCCTGGACGAATCCATCGAAGAGGTGCGCAAGAAGATCCGTCAGACCATCGACGACGACCCCGATCTGCACCAGCGCAGCGAGCTTCTGGCCTCGATTCCCGGCCTGGGCGACAGGACAATCCCCCAGCTGCTGGCGTACATCGGGCGTCCCGAGCGGTTCACGTCCGTGAAGGCACTGATCGCCTATGCCAGCCTGACGCCGATGATTCGGCAGTCTGGAACCTCGCTGGACAAGCGACGAGGCACACACCCGCAGGGGCATCGGGAGTTGAAGAAGGCGCTGTACTTCCCGGCCATGGTGGCGGGCAAGTACAACCCGCTGATCGCCGAGTTCTGGCAACGCCTGAAGGCGCAGAACAAGCCCGGCAAGCTCATCGTGGTGGCCTGCATGCACAAGCTGCTGGCCATCGCCTACGGTGTTCTGAGGTCCCGAAAACCCTTTGATGCGAACTACCTCAAGGCA
>NZ_CALRZC010000029.1:0-54442 GCF_943372545.1 Variovorax sp. YR752
AGGCGCGCGACCTCGGTCGAGCCCGTGAACATCACGCCCTGCACGCGCGCGTCGCCGACCAGCGCAGCACCGACGGTTTCGCCGCGGCCCGGCAGCAGCTGCACCGCCGCGCGCGGCACGCCGGCCTCCCACAGCACGCGCACCGCTTCGGCGGCGACCAGCGGCGTCTGCTCGGCCGGCTTGGCCAGCACCGGGTTGCCGGCCGCGAGCGCAGCGGCCACCTGGCCGGTGAAGATCGCGAGAGGAAAGTTCCATGGGCTGATGCACACCACCGGCCCGAGCGGGCGGTGCGTGGCATTGGCGAAGTCGGTGCGCGCCTGCGCCGCGTAGTAGCGCAGGAAGTCGACCGCTTCGCGCACCTCGGCGATGGCGTTGGCGCCGCTCTTGCCGGCCTCGCGCATCAACAGGCCGAGCAGGCGCGGCTGCTGTGCTTCCAGCGATGCGGCGGCGCGGTCGAGGGCGGCGGCGCGCTCGGTGGGCGAGGTCGCGGCCCATGCGGCAGCGATGCCTTCGGCCTGTGCGATGGCCGAGGCCACGTCGCCCGGCAGTGCGTCCTGCACCTGCCCGACGAGGTCGCGGCGGTCGGCGGGGTTGCGCACGTCGGCCCAGGTGCGGGCGGCCTCGTCTTCGGCGCGTGGCGCAGCGAGCATCGGCGTGGCGCGCCAGGGTTCGGTCGCGCTGGCCTGCAGCGTGGCGGCGAGCGCGTGCAGCGTGACTTCGCTCGCGAGGTCGAGGCCTTGCGAGTTGGCGCGCTGCGCGCCGTAGAGCGCAGCCGGCAGCGGAATGGCCGCGTGCGGCAAGCCCATCGCGCCTTCCTGCACGGCCATGCGTTCGACCGTCGCGACCGGGTCTTCCACCAGCGTGTCGAGCGGAATCGATGCATCGGCGATGCGGTTCACGAACGAGGTGTTGGCGCCGTTCTCCAGCAGTCGCCGCACCAGGTAGGCCAGCAGCGTCTCGTGCGTGCCCACCGGCGCGTAGATGCGGCAGGGCCGGCCGAGCGGGCTCACCACCTGCTCGTACAGCGGCTCGCCCATGCCGTGCAGGCATTGAAATTCGTACTGGCCCGGCGTGTAGCGCGACGGGTCGGCCATGGTGTAGATCGCGGCCAGCGTGTGGGCGTTGTGCGTGGCGAACTGCGGGTACACCGCATCGGGCGCGTCGAGCAGGCGGCGCGCGCAGGCCAGGTACGACACGTCGGTGTAGGCCTTGCGCGTGTAGACCGGGTAGCCCGCGAGGCCGTCGAGCTGCGCGCGCTTGATCTCGCTGTCCCAGTAGGCGCCTTTCACGAGGCGCACCATGAGCCGGTGGCCGCTGCGGCGCGCGAGGTCGATCACCCAGTCGATCACGAAGGGGCAGCGCTTCTGGTAGCCCTGCACCACGAAGCCGATGCCCTGCCAGCCCGCCAGCGCGGGCTCGAAGCACAGGCGCTCCAGCAGGTCGAGCGACAGCTCGAGCCGGTCGGCCTCTTCGGCATCGATGTTCAGGCCGATGTCGTAGTGCAGCGCCAGCAGCGCCAGGTCGCGCAGCACCGGGTACAGCTCGGCCATCACGCGCGTGTACTGCGCACGGCTGTAGCGCGGGTGCAGCGCCGACAGCTTGATCGAGATGCCCGGCCCGCCGTACACGCCGCGCCCGTTCGAGGCACGGCCGATGGCGTGGATGGCGTCTTCGTAGGCGGCGCGGTAGCGGCGCGCGTCATCGGCCGTGAGCGCGGCCTCACCGAGCATGTCGTACGAATAGCGAAAGCCCTGCGCCTCGAGCGCGCGCGCATGCGCCAGCGCCTGGCCGATGGTTTCGCCGGTGACGAACTGCTCGCCCATCATGCGCATCGCCATGTCGACGCCCTTGCGGATCAGCGGCTCGCCGCCCTTGCCGATCAGCCGCGTGAGCGTGGCCGACAGGCCCGTCTCGCTGTGCGTGGCCACCAGCTTGCCCGTGAGCAGCAGGCCCCAGGTGGCGGCGTTGACGAACACCGACGGGCTGTGGCCCGCGTGCGCCTGCCACTGGCCCTGCGCGATCTTGTCGCGGATGAGCGCGTCGCGCGTGTCGGCATCGGGAATGCGCAGCAGCGCCTCGGCCAGGCACATCAGCGCCACGCCTTCCTGCGACGACAGCGCGTACTCCTGCAGCAGGCCCTGCACGAGGCCGGAGCGACCGCCGCCGTTCTTGCGCTGGCGCAGCTGGTGCGCGATGCGATGGGCGAGGGTGTGGGCTTCGGCGGCCTGGCCGGCGGGCAGCCGGGCCTGGTCGAGCAGCGGTTGCAGTGCCTCGGACTCGGGCGGCCGGCAGGCGGCGGTGATGCGGGTGCGCAGCGCGGACGGCGCGGCGGGGCCATCGGCGAAGGTGGCGAAACGCGAGGGCAGGGGGGCGGAGTCGTTGGCGCTCATGGTGCGTCGGTGGTGGTGATGTGTTGGATGATTTCAGCGATGGGCATGAATATTTCTCCAAAGAACAGTCACTTCGTCGAACAAGTCTCCGATGGCCGCAACGACACGCTTTCATCCAGGGGTTGACTGAGTTTCTATTTAATTGGATATTTCATCCAATATGAAAGAAGAATCAGGTTCAGCCCCCAGCCTCAACGACCGCATCGCCCAGCGTGTGCGCGCCCTGCGCACGGCACGCGATCTCTCGCTCGACGCCCTGGCCACGCACTGCGGCGTCAGCCGCTCGATGATCTCTCTGATCGAGCGCGGCGAGAGCAGTCCGACCGCGGTGCTGCTCGAAAAACTCGCGACCGGCCTCGGTGTGCCGCTGGCCTCGCTGTTCGAGCCCGACGCGCCCACGGCCAGCCCGGTGTCGCGCCGTGCCGACCAGCTCGAATGGCGCGATCCGCATTCGGGCTACCTGCGCCGCAACGTCTCGGCCGGCGGCGACGCCTCGCCGATCCAGATCGTCGAGGTGCTGTTTCCGCCCGGCGCGCGCGTGGCCTACGAAACCGGCGCGCGCGAGCCGCGCATCCACCAGCAGGTGTGGGTGCTCGAAGGCTGCATCGAACTCGCGGTCGGCGACGAGCAGTACCGGCTCGAAACCGGCGACTGCCTGGCGCTCGTGCTCGACCAGCCGACGAGTTATCACAACCCCACCCGCAAGACGGCGCGCTACGCGGTCGTCATCACCAGCGCGCCCGCGCACGCATCGAACAGGAAATGACCATGACTGCTGCCACCACCACCCCGCGCCTGCGCGCCCTGTCCACCGTCAGCGAGGCCGAGCTGAACGCGCTGGCCGACGTGCTCATCGACTGCGTTGAAGGCGGCGCCTCGGTGAGCTTCATGCAGCCGCTCACGCCCGAGCGCGCACGGGCCTTCTGGCGCCACGTGGCCGACGGCGTGGCGCGCGGCGAACGCGAGCTGCTGGTGGCCGAGGACGACGAAGGCATCGTCGGCACCGTGCAGCTGGTGCTGGCGCAGCCCGAGAACCAGCCACACCGCGGCGAGGTCGCGAAGATGCTGGTGCACCGCCGCGCACGCCGGCTCGGCCTGGGCGCACTGCTGATGCAGAGCGCCGAACAGCGCGCGCGCGACCACGGCAAGACCCTGCTGGTGCTCGACACCTCCAGCCCCGAGGCCGAGCGGCTGTACACCCGCTGCGGCTGGCAGCGCGTGGGCACGATCCCCGGCTACGCGCTGCTGCCCGACGGCACGCCGTGCGGCACCACCTACTTCTATCGCGCGCTCGGCGACTGACGGCCGTGCGGTCTACAGTCGACCAGCCCTTTCATTCCGCATCGCCATGAAACACCCCTTCGCCGAACTGATCGACCTGCACTGCGAGCAAGCCACCGCAGGCGCCAGCACCATGACGCTGGTCGTCGCGCCGCAGCACCTGAACCCGCACGAGGTGGTGCACGGCGCGGTGCTCTAGGCGCTGGCCGACACGGGCATGGGCACCGCGCTGTACCCCACGCTCGAGGCCGGCGAGATCTGCGCCACCATCGAGATCAAGATGAACTACTTCAAGCCCGTGTTCGAAGGCAAGGTCGTTTGCAAGACCACGCTGCTCAACCGCGGGCGCACCGTCGCCAACCGGGAGTCGCGGCTGTACGTGGGCGACGTGCTCGTGGGGCATGCGAACGGCAACTACGCGATCTTCCGGCGCAGCCGCGCCGAGGGCTGAGCGCTCGCGCGCCGCTCAGGGCGTGACGCCGCAGGTGCGCTGCCCCGGCACCGGCGCACGGACCGGAGCGACTGGCGCTACTGCCCGCTTCGCCGCCATCACATGCAGCAGCAGCGCTGCCACCACCATCGCCACGCCGACGATCTCGTGCGTGGCGGGCGGCTTGCCCAGCGCCACGCCCATCAGCAGCGTCGACACCGGCACGAAGTTCAGGAAGGCCGTGCCCGTGACCGCGCCGAGGGCGCGCACGCCGTGGTTGAAGGCCAGCACCGCGACCGCCGACGGCACCAGTCCCGCGTACAGCAGCACCTGCCACGACAGGCGCAGCCCCTGCGCGCTGGGCGCGGGTGATGCGCCCAGCGCGGTCATGCCCACCGCCACGGCCAGCAGCAGCGGCCACGAGGCCAGCACCGTGAGCGCGGTGTATTCCACCGTGTCGAGCGTGGGAAAGCGCGCCGCGCCGCGCGTGTAGAAGACCCAGCCCAGCGTGCCGACGAAGGCGATGGCGTCGCCGAACAGCGTGTCGTGCGACAGGGCCGCGCCGCCGGGCGACAGCAGCCCGGCCACCGTCGCCACGCCGGCCAGCGCCAGCGCAGCGGTCAACAAGGTGGTGCGCGTCGGGCGCACGCCGTCGAGCCACCAGCGCAGCAGCTGCGTGGTGATCGGCGTGGTCGCGATCAGCACCGCGCCGTGCGAAGGCTCCGAGTGCGAGAGCCCGATGAACAGCAGGATGCTGAACACGCCGAAGCCCGCAAAGCCGTGCAGCGCCAGCGGCACCGCATGCCGCCGCAGCTTGTGCCAGCCGCCGGCGCCGCGCAGGCCCAGCAGCGCGGCGAACACGAGCGCCGACAGGGTGTAGCGGATGAGCGTGAGCCACACGGGCGCCACGTGGTGCAGCACGCCCTTGCCGACGAGGAACAGGCTGCCCCAGCTGGCGGTGGCGAAGAGCAGGGCCGCAATGCCCGGCAGGCGTGAGGAAGGGGAGGACACGGGAAGACCTTTCAGAAAAACACGGAGTGCGTGGTCTGAAGGATGGGGACGCCGCCCCGCGAAGGCCATTCGTTTCTTTGGACAGGGGCTTCCGAAAAAGCGAACGGACGACCGCGCCGCACGCGCTCACAATCCGCGGTCATGGAGCTGTACCAACTGAAGACCTTCGTCGCCATCGCGAAGGAGGGCAACCTGACCCGCGCGGCCGAGCGCGTGTTCACCAGCGCCCCGGCCGCCAGCGCGCAGCTCAAGGCGCTGGAAGACGAACTCGGCGTGCGCCTGTTCGAGCGCACGCCGCGCGGCATGTCGCCCACCGCGGCCGGCCAGCGCCTGCTCGAAGAGGCCGAGCGCACGCTGGCGTCCGCGATGCGCATGCAGTCGGCCGCCGACCAGCTGCGCGGTGCGGCGCAGGGCGTGGTGCGCTTCGGCACGGTGGTCGATCCGGTGGCGCTGCGGCTGGGCAGCGTGCTGGTCACGCTGGCGCAGCAGCACCCGCAGGTCACGCTGCAACTGAAGCAGGGGCTGTCGTACGAAACCTTGGCGGCCGTGCAGCGCGGCGAACTCGACTGCGCCTATGTGCTCAGCGATGTCGAGCGGCTCGAAGGCTTCGAGCTGCGGCGCCTGGGCGTGGTCGACCTGGCCGTGGGCCTGCCGCTGTCCGTGGCGCAGGCGCACCCCGACCTCACGCTCGACCAGCTCACCGAGCTGACCTGGGTCGGCACGCCGCCTTCGTGCATCCTGCGCGCGCACCTCGAAAAGCTCTTCGCCTCGGCCGGGCGCGACTACCGCCAGGGCGTCACCGCCGACGGCGAGAGCGCCATCCGCAGCATGGTCGCCAGCGGCATGGGCGCGGGCCTGATGCGGCTCGACCAGGCCGAGCAGGGCGAGCGCCAGGGCGAACTGAAGATCTGGAACGGTTGGCGCTCACACACGTGGCTGTGCTGGCTCGCGCCGGCCGGCGGCGAGCGCTCGGCGGCGGTCGAGGCCGTGCGCGGCGCGGTGTTCGACGCCTGGGCCTGACCCGGACCTGACGCGCCCCGGATTTCCGCAGTGGCAGGCCGCGCCGCGGCCTGTCATCATTCGCGGCGCATGACTTACGACCCTGTTGTTCCCCTCACCGATCTGTTGAACCGCGCCAGGCAGGCCCTGGCCACCCCGGACGGGACGTTGCCCCCGGCCGCACCCGCCACCGACGAAGCCGGTTGCGTGGTGTTCCTCGCCATCGGCGAAGGCGAGAGCCGCGCCCGCGTCGTCATGGGCCGCGGCCCCGACACCGAGGCCGCGTGGCAGGCCGCCGCCGAGGCGCTGGCCGTGAAGGCGAAGCGCGCCGAACGGCCCGCGCAGCGGCTGCGCGCGGAGATCGTCGATCGCAGCACGCCGATGACCTGGGGCGAACTGAAGGCGCGGCTGGGGCAGACCAAGCGCAACTACTTCAACGAAGGCATCGCGCTCGACGCGCGCTTCGACACCGCCCTGCTCGCGCAGGAGATGCACGGCAGCGCCGTGCTCTACAACGGCACGGTCGATCACGCGGAGCCCAACAACGGCAACCTGCGCACGCACACCCAGCGCCGCTTCGGCGACGAGCGCGACTTTCCCACCGACGACGCCGCGCCCGTGTGGTGCTTCACCACGCGCGCCGTGTATGTCGATGCCGACGGCGCCTGGCCGCTCACGGCCGAGGGGCAGGCCGCGGGCTTTCGCACGCTCACCGACTGGAACGCACAGCAGGTGCGCGCGCTGGTCGATTCGGCGAGCGACTACCTGGCCGAGCAGGTCAAGCCGACGGGCGAGTTCCACTACGGCTGGTTCCCGTGCTTCGACCGCGCGATTCCCACCTACAACACGCTGCGCCACGCCAGCTCCACCTACGCGATGCTCGAAGGCTGGGAGCTCACGCGCAGCGACGCGCAGAAGGCTGCCATCGATCGCGCGCTGGCCTTCCTGAGCCAGCGGCTGATCCGCCGCGCCACGCTGCCCGACGGCACGCAGGCAGCCTTCCTGGTCGACGTCGGTAACGAAATCAAGCTCGGCGGCAATGCCGTGTGCCTGCTGGCCTTCGTGAAGTACACCGAGCTCACCGGCGATGCGCAGTACCAGCCGCTGATGGAGCAGCTTGCGCTGGGCATCCGCTCCATGCAGGACGCGCAGACCGGCCGCTTCGTGCACGTGCTCAACCACCCGGGGCTCGACGTGAAGGAGCCCTTTCGCATCATCTACTACGACGGCGAAGCGGCCTTCGGTTTGATGCGGTTGTACGGCCTCACGCGCGATGCGCGCTGGCTCGCGGTGGTCGAGAAAGCCTTCGAGCATTTCATTGCGGCGGGCCACTGGCGTGCGCACGATCACTGGCTGAGCTACTGCGTCAACGAGCTCACGCGCTTCAAGCCCGAGACGCGCTACTACCAGTTCGGCCTGCAGAACATGGCGGGCCACCTGGACTTCGTGCTGGAGCGCATCACCACCTTCCCCACGCTGCTCGAGCTGATGATGGCCGCGCGCGAGATGGTGCTGCGGCTCGAAGCCGACCCGGCGCTGCGCCCGCTGCTCGCGGGGCTCGATCGCCACAAGTTCGATCGCGCGCTGGAGCACCGCGCGCGCTACCTCGCCAACGGCCACTTCTGGCCCGAGTTGGCGATGTTCTTTCGCCACCCCGACCGCATCGCGGGCTCGTTCTTCATCAAGCACCACAGCTTCCGCGTGCGCATCGACGACGTGGAGCACTACCTGTCGGGCTACGTGGCCTACCACCGGCTGCTCGAAGCGCGCGAGGCGCAGCAACAGAGCGCGCAGCTCTCGCAAGCTGTGGCCGAGCCGACGGCACCACGCGGCCTTGAAGGCATCGTGCTGTGGGGCGGCGATGTCAATCTGGGCCGCCGGCTGCACTACCGCATGCACGAGCTGGGTGGCCCTGCGCGCATGCTCGGCGACATCCCCGCGCTGCGCGAGGCCGACCTGCGCATCGTGAATCTCGAATGCGTGGTCGCCACCACGGGCGCGCAGGGCGTCGAGAAGAACGAGGGCTGCCCGTACTACTACCGCGCACGGCCCGAGATGCTGTCGGTGCTGACCGAGGCCGGCATCGACATGGTCGCCACCGCCAACAACCACAGCGGCGACTACGGCCCCGAAGCGCTGCTGGAGCAGCACGGGCTGCTCAACGCCGCCGCCATCGCCTTCGCCGGCACCGGGCCCGACCTCGATTCGGCGTTGAGCCCCGCCTTCCGCCAGGCCGGTGGGTTGCGCGTGGCGCTGTTCTCGCTCGACGCCACGCAGCCGAGCTTTGCCGCGACCGCGAAGCTTCCCGGCGCGGCCTGGCTGCCGCTCAGCGACCCGGCCGCCTGGCGCGCCACGCTCGCGCCGCGCATCGCCGCCGCGCGCCGTGAGGCCGACGTGGTGCTGGTGGCCGTGCACTGGGGCAATAACCAGGAGACCGCGCCTTCGCGGGCCGAGATCGCCGTCGGCCATGCCATCGTCGAGGCCGGCGCCGACGCGGTGCTCGGCACCTCGGCCCACCTGCTGCAAGGCATCGAGGTCTACCAAGGCCGGCCGATCCTGCACGACGCAGGCGACCTGCTGTTCGACGCCATCCGCAACGACCTCGGGGATTCCGGCGTGTTCTCGCTGCGCCTCGGGCCGCATGGCGTGGAAGAGGTGGTGTTCACGCCGGTCGGCGTGGGCTTCGGTTTCTCGCGGCAGCGCGAGGGCGAGGCGGCGCAGGCTGCAAGCGCGCGTTTCGCCGGACTCTGCCGTGCGCTCGGCACCGAGATGACGCCGCGGCCCGACGGGCGCTGTGCGCTGCAGCTGTCGCCGCCCGAGCGCACCGCGCCTGCCGGTCGCCCGCCGCTGGTGCCGCTGTCGGCGTCGCGCCCGCCCGCGCTGGTCGGCCCTGTGCTCGCGCCGCGGCCCGAGTGGTCGGTCGATGCGGTACCGGCCGATGCGCAGATGCGCCCGATCCAGATCGGCCCGCTGCGCCTCGTGGGCATCCGTTGCGCACCGACGCAGATCGTCGGGCGACGCCTGCTGTGGGTCGAGTCGTACTGGACCGTCGATGCGCCCGTGAGCGCCGACCTGCGCGTGCAGTTCCGCGCGCTGGCGATGCGCAGCACCACCATGCCGGCCTGGGGCGAGGCCATGGACCACGACCCCTGCGACTGGATGTGGCCCACCAGCCGCTGGACGCCGGGGCGCATCTACCGCGACCGCTACGGCCTGCGCGCGCCGCGCCTGGGCCTGCTCGAGGACGACGTGCTGCAGATCGAAGTGCGCGTGCGCGGCGCGCTGCCCGATCTGCCGTCCGCGCGCCGCCTGCCCGTGTGGTGCGGCCTGCGCCTGAAGGCGCCGACGCCGCTGCCCGAGCGCCGCGCGCCCGTGCTCGCGGCGCTGCGTCCGGGCGCCGCACCGCAGGCATCGCCCGTGTGGACGGCCGACGACCTGCAGCGCGTCACCGGCGGGCAGTGGCTCGTGCCGCCGCCGCCGGGTTGGGTCGCGAACGCCGTGGTGCGCGGGCCGACGCACATGGCACTGCTGCCGAAGCCGGGGCTGTTCATCGCGTCGGACTACCGCACGCTGGCCAGACACGAGAACTACAGCAAGCCGCGCGCCGACAACCCCGATCGCCACGACGACCTGCCCGTGCTGCAGCGCGCGCTCGCGGGCGCCGTGGTCGCGCACCCGGTGGACGGGCTCGATCCGGCCTTTCCGCTGCTGCAGGTGGACGACCCGATCCGCGCCATGATCGACCTGGGCGTGGCCGCGCGTGCGCGCTTCAAGGGGCGCGTGGTGGGCGTGACCGGCACGGTCGGCAAGTCGTCCACCATCGCCATGCTGCGCGACCTGCTGCCCGAGGCGGCGCGCGTGCACACCACCGTCGACAACTACAACTCGCGCGTCGGCGTGCCGGCCGCGCTGGCCAGCCTGCCGGTCGATGCCGACGTGTGCGTGCTCGAGATGGCGCAGAGCGGGTTGTGGATGGACCGCGGGCCGATCTCGCTGATGGCACGGCCGCACGTGGCCATCCTCACCGAACTCGGCCTGTCGCAGACCTACCGCGCGACCACGGTGGAACAGACGGCCGACTACAAGTCGCGCCTCTTCCTCGGGCTGGAGCCTGGCGGCGTGGCCATCGTGCCCGACCACATTCCCTGCCTGATGCAGGTGGTGCAGGCGGCCGCGCGCACGGCGGGCGCCATCTGGGTCGTGGGCAGCGGGCCCGACGCCAACATCCGCATCGTCGACACCCGGCCCGAGCCCGACGGCGGTTGCCGCGTGCGCATTGCGCTGCCGGGTCGCACGGTCGAGTACCTGTTCCCGATCGCGAGCGAGGGACTGGTGCGCAATTCGGCGCTGGCCTTTGCTGCGCTGCTGGCGCTGGGCTTCGACGCCGAGGCCGCATGCGCGCGCATGCCTTTCGTGCGCCTGCCGGCCTCGGTGATGCAGCTGCGCCCGCTGCGCACGCAGGGCGGCGTGCAGGCCACGCTCATCGACGACAGCTGGAGCGCCGAGGTCATGTCGATGCGCAACGCGATGGAGTTCGTGCGCACCTGCGAGCGCGCCGCGCACGGGCCGGTGACGCGCAAGATCGGCGTGCTCGGGCGCATCGTCAACCTCGACAAGGACGCCGAGGCGATGCACCGCAGCCTCGCCGCGCCGCTGCTCGCGTCGGGCATCGCGCACCTCGTGACGCACGGTGCCGAGATGCGCTGGCTGCGCGAGGAAGTGCCAGCCGAACTGCTCGGCCCGCACTTCGAAGACGCCGCGCAGCTCACCGGCTACCTCGGCGACTTCCTGCGCGACGGCGACCTGGTGCTGGTGAAGGGCGACCGCCTGGCGTCCGACTTCGGCCTCATTCCCGAGCTGCTGCAAAAGCTATGAAACCACGCGCACGCCTGGCCTGCCTGTTGCTGGTGCTCATGCAGACGGCGTGCGCGCAGCGCGCCGATGCGCCGAGGGTGTCAGCGCCGCGCGAGCCCTCGGCCTCCGCGTCGGCCGAGGGCGCGCTGCTGCACTGGAACCAGCCCGCCGTGCGCGCCAACTGCCCCGACCGTCCCGGCTTCCTCTGGGTGCAGGCGGTCGAAGGGCCGTCGTGCATCCGCTACTTTGCGAGCCGCGACATCGACGATGCGCGCATCGCCATCGTGCAGTTCTCGGGCGACCGCGACAGCCTGATGAACCAGTCGCCCACGCGCATTCCCGGCAACACCGAACCGCTGCGCACGCTCGACGCGCAGGCCGCGAGCGACCGCGCCGGCATGCCGTGGATCTTCATGGCGCGGCCCGGCACCTACGGCTCGTCGGGCGACCATCGTCGGCGGCGCGAGGCGGTGGAGTTCCATGCGCTCGATGCGGCGCTCGAGGCGCTGATGCAGCGCCACCGGCTGCAGCGCGTGGTGATCGTCGGGCACAGCGGCGGCGCCACGGCCGGCGCCGCGCTGCTCACGCTCGGGCGCACGCGCGTGGCCTGCGCGGTGCTCACCTCGGGCGCGTTCGACCTGCTGGAGCGCGCGCGGCGGCTCGGCCGCTCGAAGGACGGCCGCACCGACACCACGGGCAGCACGCAGGTCTACGACCCGCTGGACCATGTGGCCGGCATCCCGCGCGACCCGCAGCGGCGCATCGTGCTGATCGGCAACCCCGACGACCGCAACACGCCGTTCGTGCTGCAGCAGCGCTTTGCCGATGCGGTGGGCAAGGCGGGCCACCGCGTCGAAGTGATGACGCATGCGGCCGAGCCGCCGACCTTTCACGACCTGAAAGACCGCATCGGCCTGCGCACCGCATCGCAGTGCGCGCGCGAGGCGTTGCAATCTCAAGCCCGATGACCCAGCCACTCACTTCGCGCCCCTTCGGCCTCATGCCCGACGGCCGTCCCGTCACTGAATACACGCTCGACAACGGCCATGGCCTGCGGCTGAGCGCCATCAATCTCGGCGGCATCGTCACCGCGCTGCACGTGCCCGACCGGCAGGGGCGCAGCGCCAACGTCGTGCTGGGTTTGCCGTCGCTCGATGACTACCTCAAGCCGCATCCGCACTTCGGCACCATCGTCGGCCGCTATGCGAACCGCATCGCCGCGGGCCGCTTCACGCTCGATGGCACTGCTCACCAGCTGGGCCTGAACGACGGCGTGAACACGCTGCACGGCGGCGCCACGGGGTTCGGCAAGCGCTACTGGGAGATCGTGCCGGTGCCTCATGAACTCGCCCTCGAACTGCGCTACACCAGCGCCGACGGCGAAGAGGGCTATCCAGGCGAAGTACAGCTGACGGTGCGCTACACGCTGAGCGCCACGGCCAACACCTGGCGCATCGACTACCGCGCCACCACCGACCGGCCGACGGTGCTCAACCTGAGCCACCACGACTACTTCAATCTCGCCGGCAGCGGCTCGGTGATGGACCATGTGCTCACGCTTCCCGCGAGCCGCTACTGCCCGGTGGATGCCACGCTCATTCCGCTCGGGCTGGGCGAGGTGGCTGGAACGCCCTTCGATTTCCGCACGCCGACGCGCATCGGCGAGCGCATCCGCGAAGGGCACGAGCAGTTGCTGCGCGCGCATGGCTACGACCACAACTGGGTGCTTGATCGCAGCGGCACGGGGCTTTCGCTTGCTGCGCGTCTCGCGCACGAGGACTCGGGCCGCGTGATGGACGTGCACACCAGCGAGCCCGGCGTGCAGTTCTATTCGGGCAACTTCCTCGACGGCAGCCTGCTCGGCGGCGCGGGCGCGAGCCTGCGCCAGGGCGACGGCCTGTGCCTGGAGACGCAGCACTTTCCCGATGCGCCGAACCGGCCGGAATTTGCGTCGACCGTGCTGCGCCCCGGCGAGGTGTTCGCCAGCACGACCGAGCACCGCTTCAGCGTTTGCTGAAGCGCGCGCCGTCTCAGCCTGCAAACAACGCTGCCGGCACGCCCGGGCTGTCGATGCGCACAGCAAAGAGCCCACCGGCCAGCGGCTCGCTCTTCAGTTGTTCTTCGGTGCGGCTGTTGCGCGCCGTCGTGATGTAGAGCGTCTGCATGTCCGCGCCGCCGAAGGCGCAATCGGTCACGTTGCTTGCGGGCAGCGCAATGCGGCACAGCTCGGCGGCGCTCACCGGGTCGTGGCAGGTGACGCACGACCCGTCCCAGTGCGCGATCCACAGCCGGCCGGCCGCGTCGGTGGTCATGCCGTCGGGCAGGCCGTCGCCCTTCGGGAAGCGGTGCCACACGCGCTTGTTCGACACGCTGCCGGCCTCCATGTCGAAGTCGTACGCGTACAGCAGGTTGATCGCCGTGTTGTTGAAGTACATGGTGCGGCCGTCGCCCGACCACGTCGGCCCGTTGGTCACCTCGAAGCCGTCGTCGTGGCGCGTGCAGTGGCCGTCGGCGTCGAAGCGGTAGAGCGCGCCGGTGGGCGCCTTGCAATCGAAGTCCATGCTGCCGGCCCAGAAGCGGCCGCGGCTGTCGCACTTGCCGTCGTTGAAGCGGTTGCCGGTGCGCTCGGGTTCGGGCTGGTGCAGGTAGCGCGGCTTCGTGGTGTCGCCGGGGGCGGTGGTGTCGAACAGCGCGAAGCCGCGGCGCAGCGTGAGGAACAGGCCCGGCGCGGACGCGCGCTCGGCAATCGCGGTGATCTCTTCGTCGAAGTGCCAGGTGCGCTGCGCGCCCGTGGCCGGGTCGTAGCGGAAGAGGCGCGGCTGAAGGATGTCGATCCAGTACAGCGCCTGCTCGCGCACCGACCACAGCGTGCCTTCGCCGAGATCGGCGGCGGCGGGCCAGAGGCATTCGGGCGTGCCGAGCACGCGAGGGGCCGCGAGCGGCGAAGAAGGGGCGCTTGTCTCTTGCATGGTCATTTGTTCTTTCTGAATGTCATGTCGCCTTGACGCGGCGGATCGTATCAAGGCATATTGATAACTGAAATCGAAAATATCGGCATCGATTGATATTTGTTTTGCAATGTCATGAGATGCACCCTGGAGACCTTTTCCTTGAATTCCCCTCAGCTTTCCATCCATCCCAGCCTCAAGAACCGCACCGTGTTCGTCACCGGCGGCGGCAGCGGCATCGGCGCGGCCATCGTCGCTGCTTTTGCGGCGCAGGGCGCGCGCGTGGCCTTCGTCGACATTGCAGAAGGTGCCAGCGCGGCGCTCGCCGCGCAGATCACCGAGGCCGGCCACGCCGCGCCGTGGTGGCGCGCCTGCGACGTGCGCGACATCGGCGCGCTGCAGCGAGCCATGGCCGACGCGGCCGCCGAACTCGGCGACTTCGCGGTGCTGGTCAACAACGTGGCCAGCGACGATCGCCACACGCTCGAATCGGTCACGCCCGACTACTACGACAACCGCATGGCCATCAACGAGCGGCCCGCGCTGTTCGCGATCCAGTCGGTGGTGCCGGGCATGAAGCGCCTGGGCTTCGGCTCGGTGGTCAACCTCGGCTCCACGGGCTGGCAGACCAAGGGCTCGGGCTACCCCTGCTACGCGATCGCCAAGTCGTCGGTGAACGGCCTCACGCGCGGGCTCGCCGTGGAGCTGGGCCGCGACCGCATCCGCATCAACACCGTGTCGCCCGGCTGGGTGATGACCGAGCGGCAGGTGAAGCTGTGGCTCGACGACGAGGGCGAGAAGGCGCTGCACCGCAACCAGTGCCTGCCCGACAAGCTGATGCCGGAAGACATTGCGCGCATGGTGCTGTTTCTCGCATCGGACGACGCGAAGATGTGCACGGCGCAGGAGTTCACGGTCGACGCGGGCTGGACTTGATTCGCGTGTGGGACTGTCCGCGTACCTGACTCCTCGAATGGGGCTGTTCGCGGGCCAAGAATGCCAATTTCATTTCTTTGAGTCACCTGCTTGGGAATGAGGTGTGTGCCTGCCTGCGGCAGGCCGCCTCATCATTCCTTCTGCAAATACCAAACCACGGAGCCGCTCTGCGTGCTCGCCGGACCGGGCATGGGCTGACCGCGTTCGACGTGCTCGATGCGGTTGTTCAGGCGAGGGGCTTGCCAGTTGCCCGTCTGGGGACAGGGGTCGCCGGCGAAGGCTGCCAGTGCTGCAGGAGGGTGTTGCTCTGCAGAGGCTTCAATGTCGTAGTGCGCTTCTTCTGCCGGCACGGTTCCGTCGAGATAGCGGCGGTCTTCCCATAGCAGGCGCCAACGCACGGGTACGAGTTCGTTGATGCCTTCAGGCTGGTATTGATGGGCTGTTTGGCCTTTGAGGAAGTAGTTGGGGCAGCCGACCCCGCCAGTGAAGAACCAGGGTTCGTAGATGCCATCCCGCAGAATTTCCTGGCCACTGACGATCTGGCCTTCATTGGATTCGTTCTTGGGCGGGCAAGGGGGCAATACCGCTGGAAAGACGCGGCCCGGAGGCCAATTGGACCAGCCAGGTGAAGGTGACTCTTGAAACAGGGACTCGTAGGTCCAGTGCGTGAAGACTCGACCGCCTCCGTCCGCACGCACCCCGTAATTCAGTCTGTACATGAAGCCAAGGTTTGCGGTGCATTTGAGCGTCTTGATACGCAGGTTGGCTTCCCAGCACGATCTGACAAATCCGGTCTCCGGCTTTGGATCTTGACTCGTAGGTCTGAGGATGCCCAGGGCGATGAAAAATGG
Organism: Variovorax sp. YR752; assembly: GCF_943372545.1. NCBI lineage: Bacteria > Pseudomonadati > Pseudomonadota > Betaproteobacteria > Burkholderiales > Comamonadaceae > Variovorax > Variovorax sp. YR752. The sequence goes on from NZ_CALRZC010000029.1 coordinate 15,701, forward strand.
ATCGAAGTCCAATCCCCACTCCTCGGCACCTCTGCCGAAAAGAGGAAACTCCTCGCTTCCTGCAACGATAGCTCTGCACGCGGCTTCTTTGCCAGTTCCCGTCTTTAGCGCATCGACGCCCTGTTCCAGTTCGACAAGGCGAGGCAAGAAGGTATGGATGTATGTTTCTTCCAGCCACTTCTGGTTGGGCCACGGCGTATCCAACTGCTTTTCATACGCATCCAAGAACAAGCGATACATCCCGACTGCCTGATTGATGAAAGTCAGGCTGGTCCATTTCTTAAGTAGATGAAACGCCTTGGCACGTGACTCCGCCTCCTGTTCAAGCGTCATGGTCTTCGGTGAGAGCATTCTCATTGGGCCTCCTCGTTTGCTTGCTTTCCTGTGATAGCTGTCCCGCGCAATGCATAACCCTCAAGCCGAATCTTGGCTGAGCGCTCGCGCTCGGCCAGCATCAAAGCCTGCGCCTGCTTTTGATTGGGCAACTGCACGTCCATCCAGTGCGTACGTGTAACGCGAACTTTTTTTTCGATCCATTCGCGAACCGGCGCGTTGTATGCGTGATCGAAATCCACGAAAAGCTGAATATCTCCACCAGGCAAAAGGCGCATGGTGGCCTCTGCAGAGGTTCCTTCGTCATCCAATCGCTCTGCAATTTTTCCACGCCAAACTCGCATGCCTTCCCAGTCGGCAGGGGCGGAAATTCCAGCTTCAAGCATTTCTTTTGCTGTGGGGACTTTTATCTCGACATAACTGCCGTTTTTGTTCCACTTGTGCTTGACTGCACATTCAGTGCGCCACGTTGTGCCATTGGAGGGAAGGTGCGTGGTCCAGAAGCGGCCCGGAATAGTCCAAGGCTTTCCCAACTCAGCGGTGTCGACAACGCGGATCATGACGGTGCCGGGGCTTTGTGTGATGGCTTCGATCGAGGCTTTGACGCTGAAACTAGGAATCGGGGGGCCGCGATCGAATTTTGGATCTCGCAAATCTGTCCAATGGTCCTTATGTACGTAGTGCGCTTCGCTCGCTGCCGTATGTCCCAAGCTCGCTCCCATATCCCGAGCTAGCTCTGTCAATCGAGCCTCCTCCGTCATCACGCGAGTGCCGCTGGTGCCAACGGTGATATGGGTCCACGTCCCGTCGATCAGGTGCTGGCGCAACTGATTGAGAAGTTCGTTCAGGTCCTTGATGGCTTGCACCAGTTTGTGCGCACCCAGTGGCCTTAGAACTTCGAGCTTTGACGGAAACGTCCGCAGATGCATCAAAACGGCTGCAGGCAGCATCGCGCTCATGTTTTTGGCGATGAACTGAACGGCACTGCCGATGCGCGTGAGCAATTCGTGAAAACCTTTGATCACCAGATCCTGGTATTTGGAAAAGTCCAGTGCCTTGAGCCAAGCAACTGGGTCGCCGTGGCCCATCTTGCGTACGAAGGCCATGATTTCCTGTGCGAGCTTGACCAGGTCCTCTGACTTCTCGGCAGCTCGAATGAGCAGTTTCCCCACGCCTTTGAGAAGGCCGCCCAGAACTGGTACCACCGCCAGAAGACATAGGAGCAGCGAAATCCATTCCCACTTGTTGTCGCGTGCCTTGGAGTCATCGCACAGCCGCAAGGTGATCGCAATGGAATCGCGTGCAGCGGTGATTTCGCCTGCGATGGGGAACATGCTGATGACGGCGTCGGTAATGATCTGTCCGATTGTTCGCTTCTGAGTGAACTCTCCCCCCAGCATTCCGGCATTCCACTTCATGGCTTGCCAGTGGAGATTGGCAGTCGCTTTGAGGGACGATTTAGCGTGTTGCCAAACGAGATCGCCGACCTCCAGTACCGCTTGCTTGGCTTCCGCGGCGGTCATTGGTTGTCTCCGCGTACCTTGGCCATGGAGGCGTGCATATCCGCATCGGTCCAACCATCCTTGTAAGCCGGACTACAGAGTTTTTCGCGGCCTGACAGCCGCACGGGCTTCAGCGCAAGCAGTCCAAGAAAAAGAGGAATCGCGGGAGATTGAACCGACAGCGTGCGCGAAGCATTCGACATAGGGCGACCTGTGTGACAACAAAAAGTCGCCGCAGTCTTGACGCAATGCCGCGCCAACACTGCAAACAATGGTCATCCCGCACCGAGGTGCGCAGCAAACTATCGATAAGCGTGAAAAAGCGGCACCGCCCGTTCAGTCCATCTCGAGTTTGCGTCCGTAGACGCTCATGCTCGCCGTCTTCAGCGCCTTCATCATCACCTTCGCGGCCGGCGACAGCAGCCGGTCGGTGCGCGTGATGATGCCGAACTGGTCCATGTGACAGGGCATGTCCAGCGGCAGCAGCGACACGATGCCGTGCGCCGCGTAGTAGCGCGCCACGTCGCTCGCCAGCACCGCGACCATGTCGCTCTGCTGCAGCATGCGCGTGATGAACAGCAGCGCGGGGCTCTCGATGATGTTGGCGGGCGGCGCCAGGCCTTCCTCCTGGAACATCAGCTCGAAGCGGTGGCGCAGCACGCTGCCCGCGGGCGGCACGATCCAGCCGGCGCCCACCACGTCGCGCAGCGTGAGGCCGCTCACGCCGAGCAGCGGATGGCCGGGGCGCACCAGCGCGCACACCGGTTCTTCGGCCAGGGCCTCATAGCGCAGCTGTGATTTGTCGTGCTCGGCGAACAGCCGCGCCACCAGGATGTCGAGCTTGCCCTGCGCGAGGCGCTCCATCAGCACCGCGCTGGTCTCGATCTCGAGCGACACGCGCAGGTCGGGCTGCTCGCGCTTGACCATCGCCACGGCCGGCGGCATCAGCGTGAGGCCCGGCGCGGTGATGGCGCCCACGTTCACCTGACCGAAGCGCCCCGCCTTGAGAGCGGTGAGTTCGTCGTGCGCCTGGTTCAGGCTGGCCAGCGCCACGCGGGCGTGGCGGATCATGGTTTCGCCGTACCAGGTCGGGCGCATGCCGCGCGGCAACCGGTCGAACAGCGGCACCTCGAGCACGTCTTCCAGGTCCTTCAGCAACTTGGAGGCCGCGGGCTGCGTCATGTTGAGCACCTGCGCCGCGCGGTGGATGTTGCCTTCCTCGGCCAGCGCCACCAGCAACAGCAGCTGCCGGGTCTTGAGGCGGGCGCGAATGAACCAGTGGTTGTAGGTGTTCATGAAGAAGGTGCGAACGAAGGTCTGACGGGGTTTTCCAGAATCCACCGATTGATATGCATTTTGTCTAAAAAACGATTGGATCGATATCGAAATCGTTTCTAGACTTCCGCCCCAGACCCACAACAACAGAGACAAGGCAACGCCACGGTGATCCACGGCGAGCTTCGGCAGAGCGTGCGCCAGTACATCAACGGCCGCTGGGAAACCAGCGCGACCACGGGTGTCAGCGTCAATCCTTCCGACACCAGCGAGGTGGTGGCCGAGTACGCACGTGCCGACCGGCGCCAGGTCGAGCTGGCGATCCGCGCGGCCAACGAGGCTTTCATGCACTGGAGCCACAGCACGCCGCAGCGGCGCGCCGACGTGCTCGACCGCATCGGCGCCGAGCTGCTCGCACGCAAGGACGACCTGGGCCTGCTGCTGGCGCGCGAGGTCGGCAAGACGCTGCCCGAGGCCGTGGCCGAGGTGGCGCGCGCGGGCCAGATCTTCAAGTTCTTCGCGGGCGAAGCCTTGCGCGGCGGTGGCGGCGAGAACGTGGCCTCGGTGCGCGCCGGCGTGCAGGTCGACGTGACGCGCGAACCGGTCGGCGTGGTGGGCCTCATCACGCCGTGGAACACGCCCTTCGCGGTGCCGGCCTCGAAGATTGCCGCGGCGCTGGCGCATGGCAACAGCGTGGTCTTCAAGCCGGCCGAGCTGGTGCCGGCCTGCGGCTGGGCGCTCACCGACATCATCAGCCGCGCCACGCTGCCGGCGGGTGTGTTCAACCTCGTGATGGGCAGCGGGCGCGAAGCGGGCCAGGCGCTGGTCGACAGCGCGCTCGTCGATGCGCTGAGCTTCACCGGCTCGGCCGCCAATGGCGAACGCGTGCTGCAGGCGGCCGCCGCACGGCGCGCCAAGGTGCAGCTGGAGATGGGCGGCAAGAACGCGCTCGTCGTGCTGGCCGATGCCGACCTCGACCGCGCCGTCGACTGCGCGGTGCAGGGCGCCTACTTTTCCAACGGCCAGCGCTGCACGGCATCGAGCCGGCTCATCGTCGAGGCCGCCGTGCACGACGCCTTCGTGGCGAAGCTGCGCCAGCGATTGAAGACGCTGAAGATCGGCCACGCGCTGGAGCGCGACATCGACATCGGCCCCGTGGCCGATGCAGAGCGGCTGGCGCAGAACCTCGCGTGGATCGACATCGCGCGCGAAGAGGGGGCAGAGCACGTGTGGGGCGGCGACGCACTGCAGCGCGCCACCGCCGGCCACTACATGAGCCCTGCGCTCTTCCTGGCCAGGCCCGAGCACCGCATCGCGCGCGAAGAGATCTTCGGGCCGCTGGCCTGCGTGCTGCGCGCCGGCGATTACGACGAAGCGCTCGCGCTGTGCAACGACACGCCCTTCGGCCTGTGCGCGGGCATCTGCACCAACTCGCTGAAGCACGCGATGCATTTCAGACGCCATGCCGTGGTCGGCATGACGATGGTCAATCTGCCGACCGCGGGGGTGGACTTTCATGCGCCCTTCGGCGGCCGCAAAGGGTCGGGCTACGGGCCGCGCGAACAAGGGCGCCACGCCGCGGAGTTCTACACGACGGTCAAGACCGGCTACATGCTGGCCTGACCGAACTCATCACAGACTCATCAAGAAGGAGACAACCATGACCATGAATCGCCGCACCCTCAACACCGCCCTGGCCGCTGCCGCGCTCGGCGGGCTGCTGCCCGCTTCCGCCTTCGCGCAGAAGAAACTCGTGCTCGGCTTCGCGCAGGTGGGCGCCGAGAGCGAATGGCGCACGGCCAACACCGAGTCGATCAAGTCGTCGGCCAAGGAGGCGGGCATCGAGCTGAAGTTCTCCGACGCGCAGCAGAAGCAGGAAAACCAGATCAAGGCCATCCGCTCGTACATTGCGCAGAAGGTCGACGTGATCGCGTTCTCGCCCGTGGTCGAGTCGGGCTGGGAAACCGTGCTGCGCGAAGCCAAGGCCGCGAAGATTCCGGTCGTGCTGACCGACCGCTCCGTGAGCACCAAGGACGACTCGCTCTACGTGACCTTCATGGGCTCCGACTTCACCGAAGAAGGCCGCAAGGCCGGTCGCTGGCTCGTCGAGAAGATGAAGGACCAGAAGGGTGAGGTCAACATCGTCGAGCTGCAGGGCACCGTGGGCTCGGCACCGGCCATCGACCGCAAGAAGGGCTTCGAGGAGATCATCAAGGCCGACCCGAAGTTCAAGATCACCCGCTCGCAGACCGGCGACTTCACGCGCGCCAAGGGCAAGGAGGTGATGGAAGCCTTCCTCAAGGCCGAGGGCAAGAAGATCAACGTGCTCTACGCGCACAACGACGACATGGCCATCGGCGCCATCCAGGCGATCGAAGAGGCGGGCATGAAGCCCGCGAAGGACATCACCATCATCTCGATCGACGGGGTGAAGGGCGCGTTCGAAGCCATGATCGCCGGCAAGCTCAACGTGTCGGTGGAATGCAGCCCGCTGCTCGGGCCGCAGCTCATGCAGGCGGTGAAAGACATCAAGGCCGGCAAGCCGCTGCCCAAGCGCATCGTGACCGAAGAGGGAATCTTCCCGATGGAAGTCGCAGCCAAAGAATTCCCAAACCGCAAGTACTGAGAGCCGACCGACATGAAACGCAACTTCCTCAAAGCCTCGCTCGCGGGCCTCGCCTTTGCCGTCGTCGGCTTCACGCCGCTGGCCCATGCGCAGGACAAGGGCCTCATCGCCATCTCGATGCCCACCAAGTCGTCGGCCCGCTGGATCGCCGACGGCGCGAACATGGTCAAGTACTTCAAGGACAAGGGCTACAAGACCGACCTGCAGTACGCCGACGACGACATTCCGAACCAGCTCGCGCAGATCGAGAACATGGTGACGAAGGGCTCGAAGGTGCTGGTCATTGCCGCCATCGACGGCACCACGCTCTCCGACGTGCTGCAGAAGGCCGCTGACAAGGGCGTGAAGGTCATCGCGTACGACCGGCTCATCAAGGGCTCGAAGAACGTCGACTACTACGCCACCTTCGACAACTTCCAGGTCGGCGTGCTGCAGGCGCAATCGATCGAAGCGGCGCTGGGTTTGAAGAGCGGCAAGGGCCCGTTCAACATCGAACTCTTCGGCGGCTCGCCCGACGACAACAACGCCTTCTTCTTCTACAACGGCGCGATGTCGGTGCTCAAGCCCTACATCGACAGCGGCAAGCTGGTGGTGCGCAGCAAGCAGATGGGCATGGACAAGGTCGGCACGCTGCGCTGGGACGGCGCGGTGGCGCAGGCGCGCATGGACAACCTGCTGTCGGCCTACTACACGAAGAACCGCGTCGATGCGGTGCTGTCGCCGTACGACGGCCTGTCGATCGGCATCCTCTCGTCGCTCAAGGGCGTGGGCTACGGCTCGGGCTCGCAGCCGATGCCGGTGGTGTCGGGGCAGGACGCCGAGATTCCGTCGGTCAAGTCGATCCTGCGCAAGGAGCAAAGCTCCACCGTGTTCAAGGACACGCGCGAACTCGCCAAGGTGACGGTGGCGATGGCCGACGCCATGCTCTCGGGCAAGACGCCCGAGGTGAACGACACCAAGACCTACAACAACGGCATCAAGGTCGTGCCCTCGTACCTGCTCAAGCCGGTGAGCGTGGACGGCTCCAACTGGAAGCAGGTGCTGGTGGACAGCGGCTACTACAAGGAAAGCCAGGTCAAGTGAGCCACGCTGGCGAGCGCACGATCCTCGAGATGCGCGGGATCACCAAGACGTTTCCCGGGGTGAAGGCCCTGAGCAACGTCAACCTCGCCGTGCGCGCGGGGGAGATCCACGCGGTGGTCGGCGAGAACGGCGCGGGCAAGTCGACGCTCATGAAGGTGCTGAGCGGCGTCTACCCGTGCGACTCGTACACCGGCGAGATCCATTTCGAGGGCGAGCTGCGCCGCTTCAAGACGATTGCCGACAGCGAGAAGCTCGGCATCATCATCATTCACCAGGAGCTGGCGCTGGTGCCGCTGCTCTCGATTGCCGAGAACCTGTTTCTGGGCAACGAGATCGCCACGGGCGGCGTGATCGACTGGTTCGCCGCCTATGCGAAGACGCGCGAGCTGCTCGCCAAGGTGGGCCTGAAGGAGCTGCCCACCACGCTCGTGACCGACCTGGGCGTGGGCAAGCAGCAGCTGGTGGAAATCGCCAAGGCGCTTGCGAAAGAGGTGAAGCTGCTGATCCTCGACGAGCCCACCGCGAGCCTCAATGAGAACGACAGTGATGCGTTGCTGATGCTGCTGCTCGAACTGAAGCGGCAGGGCATCGCCTCGATCCTCATCTCGCACAAGCTCAACGAGATCGCCAAGGTGGCCGACGCGATCACCGTGCTGCGCGACGGCGCGACGGTGGAGACGATGGACTGCGCAAAGCAGGCGATCAGCGAAGACCGCATCATCCGCGGCATGGTGGGCCGCGACATGGAACACCGCTATCCGCAGCGCTCGCCGAAGATCGGCGAGACGGTGCTGGAGGTGCGCGACTGGCGCGTGCACCACGCGCTGCACGCCGACCGCGAGCAGATCAAGGGCGTGAACCTGCAGGTGCGCCAGGGCGAGATCGTCGGCATCGCGGGCCTCATGGGCGCGGGCCGCACCGAACTGGCGATGAGCGTGTTCGGCAAGTCGTACGGGCAGCGCATCAGCGGTTCGGTGCTCATGCACGGCAAGCCCGTGGACGTGAGCACCGTGCGCAAGGCCATCGACCACGGCATCGCCTACGTCACCGAAGACCGCAAGGGCCTCGGGCTGGTGCTGGAAGAAGGCATCCGCAAGAACATCAGCCTCGCGAACCTCGATGCGATTTCCGAACGCACGGTGATCGACGACGGCCGCGAGTTCAAGGTCGCCAACGACTACAAGAAGGCGCTGAACATCCGTTGCTCGGGCGTCGAGCAGCTGGTGGTCAACCTGTCGGGCGGCAACCAGCAGAAGGTGGTGCTGAGCAAGTGGCTCTTCACGAAACCCGAGCTGCTGATATTGGATGAACCCACGCGCGGCATCGACGTGGGCGCCAAGTACGAGATCTACACCATCATCGACCAGCTCGCGAGCGAGGGCAAAGGCATTCTCATGATCTCTTCCGAACTGCCGGAGTTGCTCGGCATGTGCGACCGCATCTACGTGATGAACGAGGGGCGCTTCGTGGCCGAGTTCACGGCGGTCGAGGCGTCGCAGGAGCGCATCATGCATGCGATCGTCAGCGCAGGGAGCAGTGTCCATGTCGCCGCCTGAAGCCAACGCGGTGCAGGGCGCCGCCCCCGTGGCACCGAAGCTCCACGTGGGCTTCCTGAAGAACAACCTGCGCGAATACGGCATGCTGATCTCGCTGGTCGCGATCATGGTGCTGTTCCAGGTGCTGACCGACGGCACGCTGCTGCGGCCGCTCAACCTCACCAACCTGCTGCTGCAGAACAGCTACGTCGTCATCATGGCGCTGGGCATGCTGCTGGTGATCGTGGCGGGGCACATCGACCTGTCGGTGGGTTCGGTCTGCGGCTTCATCGGCGCGCTCGCGGCGGTGTTGATGGTGGAGTACGAATGGCACTTCGTGCCGACGGCGCTCATCAGCATCGCGGCCGGTGCCGTCATCGGTGCGGCGCAGGGCTGGTTCGTCGCGTTCCGAAAGATCCCGTCGTTCATCGTCACGCTCGCGGGCATGCTGGTGTTCAAGGGGCTCACGCTGGCGCTGCTCGCCGGGCAATCGGTGGGGCCGTTTCCGGTGGAGTTCCAGCGCCTGAGTTCGGGCTTCATTCCCGATCCGCTGGGCGGCGACACGGTGCGCACCACCTCGCTGGTCGTGGGCGCGCTCGCGGCTGCGGCGCTGGTGTTCTTCAAGCTGCGCGGGCGCGCCAAGCTCAAGGCGCACGGCATGGAGCAGGAGCCTTATGCCTTCTTCCTCGTGAAGAACCTGTTCTTCGCGGCGATCATTCTTTTCTTCAGCTACCTGCTCTCCACCTACAAGGGCCTGCCCAATGTGCTGGTGGTGATGGCGGTGCTGATCGTGGTGTACGACTTCGTCACCAACCGCACCACCATCGGCCGGCGCATCTACGCGCTCGGCGGCAACGAGAAAGCGGCGCGGCTCTCGGGCGTGAAGACGCAACGGCTCGCGTTCCTCACTTTCGTGAACATGGGTGCGCTGGCCGCACTCGCGGGCCTCGTGTTCGCGGCGCGCCTGAACACGGCCACGCCCAAGGCGGGCCTGGGTTTCGAACTCGACGTGATTGCCGCCTGCTTCATCGGCGGCGCCTCGGCTTCGGGCGGCGTGGGCCGGGTGATGGGCGCGGTGATCGGCGCCTTCATCATGGGCGTGATGAACAACGGCATGTCGATCCTCGGGATCGGCATCGACTACCAGCAGGTCATCAAGGGGCTGGTGCTGTTGGCGGCGGTGTTCATCGACGTCTACAACAAGAACAAGTGAACGCATGACCGACGGCACCGTCACCCCCGTGCTGGAACTGCGGGGCATCCACAAGCAGTTCAGCGGCATCGCCGTGCTGAACGATGTGCAGCTCAAGCTCTACCCGGGCGAGATCCACGCGCTCATGGGGCAGAACGGCGCGGGCAAGTCCACGCTCATCAAGGTGCTCACGGGCGTGCTGCCGTCGAGCGGCGGCGAGATGTTCCTGGAGGGCGAGGCCATCCGGCCGGCGTCGCCGCTGGAGGCGCAGAAGCTGGGCATCAGCACCGTCTACCAGGAAGTGAACCTGTGCCCGAACCTCTCGGTGGCCGAGAACGTGTTTGCGGGGCGCTATCCGCGCTGCAGCGCGCTGCAGGGCTTTCGCATCGACTGGGCGGCTGTGAACCGTCGCGCCGAAGCGCTGCTGGCGCGCATCGGGCTCGACATCGACGTGACGCGCTTGCTGTCGAGCTATTCGGTGGGCGTGCAGCAGATGGTGGCGATCGCGCGAGCGCTCGGCGTGTCGTCGAAGGTGCTGATCCTCGATGAGCCGACCTCGAGTCTCGATGACGACGAAGTCGAGAAGCTCTTCGAGGTGCTGCGGCGGTTGCGCGGCGAAGGGCTGGCGATCGTGTTCGTCACGCACTTTCTCAACCAGGTGTATGCGGTGTCGGACCGCATCACGGTGCTGCGCAATGGGAACTGGGTCGGCGAGTGGAAGGTGGCAGACCTCGGGCCGCAGGCACTGATCGCGGCGATGCTCGGGCGCGAACTGGCGGCGCAATCGGCGCGGCCTGCGGCACTGCCTGCGTTCGACGAAGCGGCGCCTGCGCTGCTGCAGTCCGAAGGGTTGGGGCAGGCCGGGCAGTTGCAGGCGACCGATCTGCGTGTGCGGGCCGGCGAGGTCGTCGGCATCGCGGGGCTGCTGGGTGCGGGGCGCACGGAACTTGCGCGGCTGTTGTTCGGGCTTGAATCGCCGGATCGCGGCGTGTTGAAGATCGACGGCCGCTCCGTCAGTTTTTCGAATCCGGCCGATGCGATTCGCGAAGGGCTTGCGCTGTGTCCTGAAGAACGCAAGACCGACGGCATCGTGGCCGAGCTGTCGGTGCGCGAGAACATCGCACTCGCATTGCAGGCCCGGCTCGGCACGCGGAAGTTTCTTTCACACGCCGAGCAGACCGCGATGGCCGAGCGCTTCGTCGCGTCGCTGGGCATCAAGACGGCGAGCGTCGAAACGCCCATTGGCCTGCTCTCGGGCGGCAACCAGCAGAAAGCCATGATCGCGCGCTGGCTCGCGACCGAGCCGCGCCTGTTGATCCTGGATGAGCCCACGCGCGGCATCGACGTGGCTGCCAAGCAGGAAATCATGGAAGAAATCCTGCGGCTCGCGCGCGCGGGCATGGCGGTGATTTTTATCTCGTCGGAGATGAGCGAGGTGGTGCGCGTCGCGCATCGCATCGTGGTGCTGCGGGATCGCAAGAAGGTGGGCGAGCTGCCGGGTGGTTCGACCGAGGACGAGGTCTACGAAATGATTGCTGCCGCATGAACCGCCTCTCGTCCCTCATGAGCCACCGCCTCGCCTGGCCGGTCATCACGCTGCTGCTCCTGCTCGCCATCAACACCGCGTTCAACGCGAGCTTCCTGCACCTCGAATGGCGCGATGGCCATCTCTACGGCAGCCTCATCGACATCGTGAATCGCGCGGCGCCGCTCGTGCTGGTCTCGCTCGGCATGACGCTCGTGATCGCCACGCGCGGCATCGACATCTCGGTGGGCGCGGTGGTGGCCATCGCGGCGGCGGTCGCGGCCTGGATGATCGGCGGCTCGGTGTCCAGCGACGTGAGCCGCTTCCCGATGCCACTCGCGATCCTTGCGGCCATCGCGGTCGCCTTGCTGTGCGGCCTGTGGAACGGCCTGCTGGTCGCCAAGGTCGGCATGCAGCCGATCATCGCGACGCTGATCCTCATGGTCGCAGGGCGCGGCATCGCGCAGCTCATCGCCGACGGGCAGATCATCACGATCTACTACAAGCCCTTCTTCTTCCTCGGCAGCGGCTACCTGCTGGGGTTGCCGTTCTCGCTGTTCATCGTGGCGGCCGTGTTCGTGCTGCTGTACCTGGCGATCACGCGCACGGCGCTCGGCCTGTTCATCCAGGCGGTGGGCATCAATCCGACCGCGGCGCGCGTGGCGGGCATCCAGTCGCGGCGGCTCGTGGTTGGCGCGTATGCGTTCTGCGGTGCGTGCGCGGGCGTGGCGGGCCTGTTGATCAGCTCGAACGTGAAGAGCGCGGACGGCAACAACGCGGGGCAGTTGCTGGAGCTCGACGCGATCCTCGCGGTCACGCTCGGCGGCACGGCGCTCACGGGCGGGCGCTTCAGCCTCGTGGGCAGCGTGATCGGCGCGCTCATCATCCAGACGCTGACCTACGCGATCTATTCGCTGGGCGTGCCGCCCGAGATCAACCTCGTGGTGAAGGCGGTGGTGGTGTTCGTGGTGATGCTGATGCAGTCGCCGGAGTTCAGGGCGGAAGTGCGGTCGCTGGTGCAGCGGCCGGTGCGTGACGGGAGCAGGGCATGAGCGCGGTGATCGAGACCAACACTGCACCCTCACCCCAACCCTCTCCCGCGCGCGGGAGAGGGGGCAAGGCGGGGCTCAATCCGAAGTACCTGCCGCTGACTGCGACCATCTCGCTGTTCATGCTGATGGCGACGCTGGGCTCGGTGTTCTACGACGGCTTTTTCTCGGCGCAGGTGTTCCTCAACCTGCTGATCGACAACGCCTTCCTGATCGTCGTGGCGGTCGGCATGACCTTCGTGATCCTCTCGGGCGGCATCGACCTGTCGGTGGGCTCGGTGATCGCGCTCACGACGATGGTGTCGGCCTCGCTGGTCGAGAAGCACGGGTGGAGCCCGGCCATCGTGATTCCGCTGGTGCTCGCGATGGGCACGGCCTTCGGCGCGTTCATGGGCCTGCTCATCGAGCGCTTCCGGTTGCAGCCTTTCATCGTCACGCTCGCGGGCATGTTCCTCGCGCGGGGGCTGTGCTACCTCATCAGCATCGACTCGATCAGCATCACGAACGCGTTCTACTCCGAGGTTTCGCAGGTCCGCATTCCCATCTGGGGCGAGGCCTCGGTGTCGATCAGCGCGGTGATCGCCATCGCGGTGCTGCTGGCCGCGGTGTTCATCGCGCACTGCACGCCCTTCGGCCGCGCGGTGTACGCGATCGGCGGCAGCGAGCATTCGGCGATGCTCATGGGCCTGCCGGTGCGCCGCACGCTCGTGGGCGTGTACACGCTCTCGGGTTTCTGCTCGGCGCTGGCCGGCGTGATATTCACTTTCTACATGCTCTCGGGCTACGGCCTGCACGCGGTCGGGCTGGAACTCGACGCCATCGCCGCGGTGGTGATCGGCGGCACGCTGCTCACGGGCGGCGTGGGCTATGTGGCGGGCACGCTCTTCGGCGTGCTGATGCTCGGAATCATCCAGACGCTGATTTCCTTCGACGGCACGCTGAGCTCGTGGTGGACGCGCATCGTGGTCGGCGCGCTGCTCTTCGTGTTCTGCCTGCTCCAACGCTTCTTCACCTTGCGCGCCCCGCGCCGCTGACCACTTCCCCATGACAAAGAAATTGCGCTCGACCGAATGGTTCGGCTCCGCCGACAAGAACGGCTTCATGTACCGCAGCTGGATGAAGAACCAGGGCATCCCCGACCACGAGTTCGACGGCCGGCCGATCGTCGGCATCTGCAACACCTGGTCGGAACTCACGCCCTGCAACGCGCACTTCCGAAAGATTGCCGAGCACGTGAAGCGCGGCATCTCGGAAGCGGGCGGCTTCCCGGTCGAGTTCCCGGTGTTCTCGAACGGCGAGTCGAACCTGCGGCCCACCGCGATGCTCACGCGCAACCTCGCGAGCATGGACGTCGAAGAAGCGATTCGCGGCAACCCCGTCGATGCGGTGGTGCTGCTCACGGGCTGCGACAAGACCACGCCCGCGCTGCTGATGGGCGCGGCCAGCTGCGACATCCCGGCCATCGTGGTCACGGGCGGGCCGATGCTCAACGGCAAGCTCGACGGCAAGAACATCGGTTCGGGCACGGCGGTGTGGCAGCTGCACGAATCGCTGAAGGCGGGCGAGATCGACCTGCACCAGTTCCTCTCGGCCGAAGGCGGCATGTCGCGCTCGGCGGGCACCTGCAACACGATGGGCACGGCCTCGACCATGGCCTGCATGGCCGAGGCGCTGGGCACCTCGCTGCCGCACAACGCGGCGATTCCCGCGGTCGATGCGCGGCGCTATGTGCTGGCGCAGATGTCGGGCATGCGCGCGGTGCAGATGGCCAAGGAAGGGCTCACGCTGTCGAAGATCCTCACGCGCGAGGCCTTCGAGAACGCCATTCGCGTCAACGCGGCGATCGGTGGATCGACCAATGCGGTGATCCACCTGAAGGCGATTGCGGGCCGCATCGGCGTCGAGCTGGAGCTGGAAGACTGGACGCGCATCGGCAGCAACACGCCAACGATCGTCGACCTCATGCCCTCGGGCCGCTTCCTCATGGAAGAGTTTTACTACGCGGGTGGTCTGCCTGCCGTGCTGCGCCGCCTCGGCGAGAACGGCCTGCTGCCGCACCCCGATGCGCTCACCGTCAACGGCCGGTCGATCTGGGACAACGTGCGCGACGCGCCGAGCCTCGACGACGAGGTGATCCGCCCGCTCGACAAGCCGCTGATCGCCGATGGCGGCATCCGCATCCTGCGCGGCAACCTGTCGCCGCGCGGCGCGGTGCTCAAGCCCTCGGCCGCCACGCCCGAGCTGCTGAAGCACCGCGGCCGCGCCGTGGTGTTCGAGAACCTGGAGCACTACAAGGCACGCATCGTCGACGAAGACCTCGACATCGATGCGAGCTGCGTGATGGTGCTGAAGAACTGCGGGCCCAAGGGCTACCCCGGCATGGCCGAGGTCGGCAACATGGGCCTGCCGCCGAAGCTGCTGCGCCAGGGCGTGAAGGACATGGTGCGCATCTCGGATGCGCGCATGAGCGGCACGGCCTATGGCACGGTGGTGCTGCACGTCGCACCTGAAGCGGCGGATGGCGGGCCGCTCGCAGCGGTGCGCGACGGCGACTGGATCGAGCTCGACTGCGATGCGGGGCGATTGCACCTCGACATCAGCGACGAAGAACTCGCATCGCGCCTCGCGTCGTTGTCCGCCTCCGATGCGCAGCCGATGAGCACGCGCGGCGGCGGCTACCAGAAGCTCTACGTGAACCACGTGCTGCAGGCCGATGAAGGCTGCGACTTCGATTTCCTGGTCGGCTGCAGAGGCTCGGCCGTTCCCCGCCATTCCCATTGATCTCACCATGACCCCCCGATACCGCGGCATCTTCCCGGTGGTGCCGACCACCTTCACCGAACAGGGCGCGCTCGACCTGGAGAGCCAGAAGCGCTGCGTCGATTTCATGATCGACGCTGGCTCCGACGGCCTGTGCATCCTCGCGAATTTCTCCGAGCAGTTCGTGCTGTCCGATGAAGAGCGCGAAGTGCTCACGCGCACCATCCTCGACCACGTGAAGGGCCGCGTGCCGGTGATCGTGACCACCACGCACTACAGCACCCAGGTCTGCGCCGAGCGCAGCCGCCGCGCGCAGGACATGGGCGCCGCGATGCTGATGGTGATGCCGCCGTACCACGGCGCGACCTTCCGCGTGCCCGAGCCTCAGATCCATGAGTTCTACGCGCGGCTCTCGGATGCAGTGACGATTCCGATCATGATTCAGGACGCACCCGCGAGCGGCACGGTGCTGTCGGCGCCGTTCCTCGCGCGCATGGCGCAAGAGATCGAGCAGGTCGCGTACTTCAAGATCGAAACCGCCGGTGCGGCGTCGAAGCTGCGCGAGCTGATCCGCTTGGGCGGCGATGCCATCGAAGGGCCGTGGGACGGCGAAGAAGCCATCACGCTGATGTCCGACCTCGATGCCGGTGCGACCGGTTCGATGACCGGCGGCGGCTACCCCGACGGCATCCGCCCGATCATCGAAGCGCACCGCGCGGGCGACCGCGACAAGGCCTTCGCGCTCTACCAGCAGTGGTTGCCGCTCATCAACTACGAGAACCGGCAGGCGGGCCTGCTGGCCTGCAAGTCGCTCATGAAGGAGGGCAGCGTGATCGCTTGCGAGGCGCCGCGGCATCCGCTGCCCGCGCTGCATCCCGAGACGCGCGCCGGCCTCATCGAGACCGCGAAGCGGCTCGATCCGTTGGTGCTGCGCTGGGGGAAGTGAGAAAGAAAAAAGGCGGGCCTGGGTGCCAGGCCGCCATGGGACGGGCTCAGGGAGCGGGGTTGCCCGCTTCGAGCTCGGTGACTTGCAGCGAGAGATCGAACAGCTTGGACTTGCTGGCGTAGTAGCGGTCCAGGCGCCACTCCTTGAGGATGTCCATCGCGAGTTCGAAGCTCTTGTAGTCGAGGCTGTAGAGCGTGATCAGCTCGAAGCTGCGTTCGGATTCGAGCGCCAGCACCAGCTGGGCAAGGATCTTGGCCGATTCGTTGGCCGGGTCCGTTTCGATGAATCGGCGAGCGACCTTGATGGCATTCATGGGAAAGTGTTCCTCGGTTGGCAGGGACCGGGAACTATAGCTAGCACATGCCTTTGTTTTGTGACCGTTTCATGACAAACGAGGGCATCGCCACGGGAGCGCCCGTCGGTGTTATCACCGAGACGCTCCCGGGGGATGCGCATCGCGTCACTGCAGCGGCATCGGTGCCGGGCGCGGCATGGGCCTCGGCATGGGCATCGGCATCGGTTCCGCAGGCATGGGGGCCGGCATCGGCGCGACCATCGGCGGCGGCAGTGAGGTGGCCGGTATGTTCACCACGCGGGTCGAGACCGACTCGCGGATCACGCCACCGCCCATCACGCTGCCATCGACATTGCTGCGGATGTTGCCCTCGCTGCCCAGCACGCGTGCTTCGCAGTCGGCGCGCTCGGCCGGCGGCTGCAGGCCGCAGCGGGCCACGGCGTTGGCGCGGTAGTCGGGCGCTGAGGTGAGGCCGCCGCGTGCAGCGGCCTGGCGTGCAGCGCCGGCTTCGCGGATGCAGGCGGCGCGGTCCTGCTGGTTGTGGCCGCAGACCGCAATCTCTTGCTGGTAGGTGCTGCCGCCGTCGCCACGGGCGGCCGTGGCGATGGTGGTGGTGGCCAGCCCGCTGAGTGCGAGCAGGGCGAAGATCATCGAACGCGCATTGTTTGGCATGAGGTGCTCCTTGTCTGGCGTATCGGGGTGAAGGCCGGCCTTGTTTCGATCAACGCACCGGCTGCACGGGCTGTGGCGGCAGCGGGGTGACGGTTTCGCGGATCACGCCGCCGCCCATCACGCTGCCTTCGGTGGAGGTGCGCGCACCGCCGCGGATGCGCGCTTCGCAATCGGCCCGGTCGGCCACGGGTTGTTCGCGGCAGCGTGCGAGCGCGTTGGCGTCTTCGCGCACCGCGTCGGGCGTGGTCAGGCCGTGGCGCCCGGCTTCCTGGCGCGCGGCGCCGGCTTCGCGCAGGCAGGCGGCGCGGTCCTGTTGCACGCCGTCACAGGTGGCGCGCTCCTTCTGCATGCGGGCGTCGCTGCCGGGCGCCTGGGCCGAGGCCAGCGGCGCACCGGCCATGAAGAAGCCGCCGACTGCCACAAGGGCAGCCGTCGAGAGCGTGGAACGGAAGGTGTGGATCGTCATCGGGGCTCCTGAGGCGGCGCGCCGTGCGAACAGAGAACAGAAACCAAAAGAACGCAGGGCGCGACCGGTGTCCCAGTGTGGGCCGGCCAGTGGCGCGGGGCTGTGGGACAAGCCGCGCGCCGTGGAGCGGGCCGGACGCGCCCCTGCGTGTGGGACACGTCCGTCAGCGCGAGGAGGGCGTGCCTCCTGCGCTGCGATGCGAGGGGTTCAGCCCTGCGCGATGCGCTGCGCGAGGTGGGCCAGCGCCTCTTCGACCTGGTCGACGAGGATCAGCGACAGGTCGCCCGGCTGCAGCCGCGCCAGCGCGGTGTCGATGGCGACGAACTCGCCGCGAATCTCGTCGATCTGGCGTGTGCGCGACGCACCTTGCAGGCCCTGGCGCAGCAGCGCCATCACCTCGCCGTCGGCGCGCCCGCGCTGCGCTGCGTCCTGGTACAGGATCACGTCGTCGAAGGCCTGGCCGAGGATCGCGGTCTGGTCGCGGATGTCGGAATCGCGCCGGTCGCCCGCGCCGCTGATGACCACCGAGCGCTTGTTGGCGGGCATGGTGTCCACGGCCGACACCAGCGCCTTCATGGCGTCGGTGTTGTGGCCGTAGTCGGCGATCACGGTGGCACCGCGGTAGTCCATGACGTTGAAGCGCCCGGGCACGCCGGCCGCGTCGTTCATGAAGCTCGACAGGCCGCTGCGGATGGTGTCCCAGTCCAGGCCCACGGCCCACGCGGCGGCCACCGAGGCCATCACGTTGTCGACCTGGAAGCCGATGGTGCCGCCGCGCGTGATCGGCACGTCGCGCAGCGCGATGCGTTCGCGCCACGAGCCTTCGGCGGCCACCAGCGTGTCCTGGTCGACATACACGGTGCGCTTGCCTTGCGCGCGGTGCGTGGCCATCACCGGGTGCATGCGGTCGGCGGTGAAGAAGATCACGTGGCCGGGGCAGCCGGCCGCCATGGCGGCGACGTTCACGTCGGCCGCGTTGAGCACCGCATAGCCGTCGGCGGCCACGTTGCGCACGATCACGCGCTTGAGCACCGCCAGGTCTTCCACCGTGGTGATGTAGTTCAGGCCCAGGTGGTCGCCGCTGCCGATGTTGGTGACCACGGCCACCTCGCAGCGGTCGAAGCCCAGGCCCTCGCGCAGCACGCCGCCGCGGGCCACTTCGAACACGGCCGCATCGACGTCGGGGTGCATCAGCACGTTGCGCGCGCTCTTGGGGCCGCTGCAGTCGCCGCTGTCGGTCTGGCGGCCGTTGACGTACACGCCGTCGGTGTTCGTCATGCCGGTGCGCAGGCCGCTGGAGGCAATGATGTGGTTGATCAGGCGCGCGGTGGTGGTCTTGCCGTTGGTGCCGGTGACGGCCACCACGGGAATGCGGCCGTCGTCGCCGGGCGCGAACAGCGTGTCCATCACCGCTTCGCCGACCGCGCGGCCGCGGCCGAACGAGGGCGAGATGTGCATGCGCAGGCCGGGCGCGGCGTTCACTTCGACCACGCCGCCGTGCTGTTCTTCAAGCGGGCGCAGCACGTTCTCGCAGACCATGTCGACGCCGCAGATGTGCAGGCCGACCATCTGCGCCGCATCGACCGCGCGCGCGGCCACTTCGGGGTGCACGGTGTCGGTGACGTCGGTGGCGGTGCCGCCGGTCGAGAGGTTGGCGTTGTTGCGCAGCACGACGCGCTGGCCCAGCTCGGGCACGCTCTCGGGCGTGAGGCCCTGCGATTCGAGCCGGCCGATGGCGATGTCATCGAGGCGGATTTTGGTGAGCGAGGTGGCGTGGCCTTCGCCGCGGCGCGGGTCGAGGTTCACGGTGTCGATCAGCTGGCGCACGGTCGAGCTGCCGTCGCCGATGACCTGCGGCGGGTCGCGGCGCGCGGCGGCCACGAGGCGGTCGCCCACCACGAGCAGGCGGAAGTCGAAGCCGGGCAAGAATTTCTCGACCATCACTTCGCCGTACACGGCGGCCGAGTCGTAGGCCGAGGTGAGTTGTTCGCGCGTGGTGATGTTCACCGTCACGCCCTTGCCCTGGTTGCCGTCCTGCGGCTTCACCACGACCGGCAGGCCGATTTCTTCGGCGGCAACCCAGCCGTCGTCGGCACTGACCACGGGGCGGCCCAGCGGCACCGGCACGCCGGCGGCGTTGAGCAGTTGCTTGGTGAGTTCCTTGTCCTGCGCGATGGCTTCGGCCACGCCGCTGGTGCTGTCGATTTCGGCGGCCTGGATGCGGCGCTGCTTGGAGCCCCAGCCGAACTGCACCAGGCTGCCGCTGGTGAGGCGGCGGTACGGAATGCCGCGCGCCACGGCGGCGTCGACGATGGAGCCGGTGCTCGGGCCCAGGCGCTCCGACTCGTCGAGGTCGCGCAGCTCGGTGATGGCGGCGTCGGCATCGAAGGGCGTGTCGGCCAGTGCGGCCTGGATCAGCTCCTCGGCCAGGGCCAGCGCGCGGCGGCCCACGTCTTCCTCGGAGTACTGCACGGTGACCTGGTACACGCCTTCTTCGGTCGTGGGTGCGGTGTTGCCGAAGTTGACGGCGCAGCCGGCCTGGGCCTGCAGCGCCACGGCGGCGTTCTCGAGCACGTGGGCCAGCGCCAGCGGCTGGCCGAGCACCATGGGGTGCAGCTCGCCGATGGTCGGGAAGCGGGCGCGCAGGCGGGCTTCGAACCCGTCGAGCTTGCCGACGGCGTTCTCGTCGCCTTCGCAGGCCACGACGGCCTCGATGGTGGTGTGGCGGCTCCAGAGATTGGGGCCGCGCAGGGCGCGGATGCGGGTGACTTTCATGGGGCTACGGCACGGGGCGCGCGGTTGCAGTGATCTTGCGGAGTGACCTGGGCGCCGGCCCCGCGGGTGGCGGGGCGGCGCATCGGGTCATGCCAGTTGTTGTTGCTGAGGTGAAAGCGGCGAGGTCTGCGACAGCTGCAGCGAGGCCAGGGCCGCCTGCAGGTCGGCTTCGAAGGCCTCGACGCCGGCGCCGATCAGGTTGAGCGGAATGCCCAGGGCCCAGCCAGCGGCCACGGCGGCCAGCAGGCTTTCGAGGCTCACGCCGACGTGGGTCGCGCGCCAGATGGTCAGGCGGCCCAGGCCGGGCAGGAACGATTCGCTCGTGCCGTTGGCCAGCACCACGCGGTCCTGGCGCACCAGCACGGCCTTGCCGCCGGCGGCCTGGTGCGCGGTGAACGCGGCGGCCTGCGGGTCGGTGCCGTAAAGGATGACGGCGCCGTCGCACAGCGGCGCCAGCGCGGCGATGCGCGGCTCGTCGGCGTTCAGCACGGCCGTGCCTTCGGCCAGCACCACGTCGACCTGCGTGCGCAGCACCTTGACCATCTGGTCGCTCTCGGTGATGTCGTAGTCGGCCAGGGCTTCGGAGCCTTCGAGGTCGGTCACGATGCCGACTTCGCAGCGGTCGTAGGCCAGGCCGTCGCGCAGGATGGTTTCGGCGCCGTTCTCGATCACCACGGCTTCGACGGCGCGGTTCACCAGCAGGCGGTGGCCGGCGTCCCAGTTGGCGCTGTTGCGTGCGTCGACGCGGCGGCGTTCGAGGAACAGGCCGTCGCGGCAGGCCAGGCCGGTGTGGCGCCCGCCGAGGTTGATGAGCCAGGCCACCAGGCGTGCGAGCACGGCGGTGTCGCGCGAACCGGCCACGCCCACCACGGGGATGCGGCCGGGTGCGTCGTTCGGGAACAGGTGGTCGCAGATGGCGCGGCCCACGGGGCGCGGCGAGCCGATGGCCGGCTTCAGGTGCATCAGCAGGCCGGGGCCGGCGTTCACTTCGACGATCGCACCGCCCTGCGGGCCCAGCGGCTTGGAGATGTCCTGCGCGACCATGTCGATGCCCGCGATGTCCAGGCCGACCACGCGGGCGGCGAGCACGGCGGCGTGCGCCACCTCGGGGTGCACGAGGTCGGTGCAGTCGTAGGCCATGTTGCCGTTGCGCTGGATCGTGACCACGCGGCCGGCGGCCGGCACCGAAGTGCCGTCGAGTTCCTGGCGCTTGAGCTCCAGCTGCAGCTTGGCGTCGGTGGCCAGCACGATCACGTCGAGCGGAAACTCTTCTTCGGCGCCGCGGCGCGGGTCGCTGTTGAGCTGCTTGTCGATCAGCCCGGCCACGGTGTTCGTGCCGTCGCCGGTCACGGTGATGATCTCGCCGCGCGCGGCCGCCACCACCTCGCCGCCCACCACCAGCAGGCGGTGTTCGTGGCCGCGAATGAAGCGCTCGACCATCACGTCGCTGCCCTCGGGCTCGGCGACCGCAAAGGCGGCCATGACTTCCTCGCGCGTGGTCAGTTCGAGCGACACGCCGCGGCCATGGTTGGCGTCCGACGGTTTCACGACCACGGGCAGGCCGATGTCTTCGGCGGCTTCCCAGGCTTCTTCGGGCGACTCGACCACCTGGCCGTGCGGCACGGGCACGCCGCAGCTGGCGAGCAGCGACTTGGTCAGTTCCTTGTCGCTGGCAATCGATTCGCCGATGGCGCTGGTGTAGTCGGTTTCCGCGGTCCAGATGCGCTGCTGGTTGGCGCCGTAGCCCAGTTGCACCAGGTTGCCGCTGTTCAGGCGCATGTGCGGAATGCCGCGGTCGGTGGCGGCGGACACGATGGCCGCGGTGCTCGGGCCGAGGTAGCAGTCTTCGACCTTGGCCTTGACCGCCTCGACCGCCGTCTGCACGTCGGCTGCGGTGAACGGGTCGTTGTTGATGGCTGCCATCAGCAGGCGGTGGCCTTCGGTCAGCGCCACGCGGGCGACCTGCTCGTCACGCGCCCGGAACACCATGCGGTACACGCCGTGCTCCGAGGTGCTGCGGGTTTGCCCGAAGCCGGTCGGCATGCCGGCCAGGTTCAGCAGTTCGATCACGACGTGCTCCAGCACGTGGCCCGACCAGGTGCCTTCGGTGAGGCGCTGGATGAAGCCACCGCGCTCGCCCACGCCGCAGTGGTGCTCGATGAGCGCCGGCAGCAGGGTGGTCAGCCGGTCGGTGAAACCGTCGATCTTGTTGGAGGGGAAGTCTTCCAGTTGACCCAGGTCGAGCCAGACTTCGAGCACCGGACGGTAGGTCCAGAGGTTGGGACCGCGCAAATAGTTAATGCGCAGCAATTGGATGTCGTCGAAACGGGTCATGCAAACGTTCGATGTGCTTTGGCCGAGCACCACGGCGCCTTCAAGCGCACCCATGGCGATCAGTCAGAATCGGCGCCCGACCAAGGACGCCATGACGCGGTCCCTGCGGCCCGCGACGGGCAAGAGTCAAATAAACACAATGCAACATCACGATCCAGTCGGCGCCCAGGCGGGCGAAACGGAGGCGGTTTCAGGCGTGCTGAAAAGCCGACTCGCAGGCGCTGAAAACGTTTCGGTAACACTTGCGGTTGACCTCGACGACCAACTTCGATTCGCCACGGGCCTCGTCGCCCTGACCGACCAGCGGCTCATCGCCCTGGAACCCGGCGGCGAATGGCGTGAGTGGCCACTCTCCGATCAGGCCTTGGAAATGCGTCTTTCCGACCATGCCGGCGTCGGAACCCTCGACCTTATCGGGCCCGCCGGACAGCTCGCCCGGTGGCGCTACACGCTCGCCGGCCAGCCGGCGGCGCTCAAGATGCTCAAGTTGTTCGGCCAGCGCGCGGCACCGGCTGTCACGAAGGCGACAGAAGAGGTGCCCGAAGGTCTCGAGGTCGACGGCACCGACACCGAACTGCAAACGCCGCCCTCGACCTGGGTGCTGCTGCGTTTGGGCCGCTTTGCCGGTCCGTACCGCAAGCAGCTGATCCTCGGGTTTGTTCTGACCCTGATTTCCACGGCCGCCACGCTGGTGCCGCCGTACCTGACCATCCCGCTGATGGACGACATCCTGATTCCGTTCCAGAACGGGCAGAAGATCGATTCCGGCCGGGTCGGCCTGTACCTGGGCGGCCTGCTGATCGCGGCGCTGGTCGGCTGGGGGCTCGGCTGGGCGCGCACCTACCTGCTGGCGCTGGTGTCCGAACGCATCGGCGCCGACCTGCGCACCACCACCTACGAGCACCTGCTGACCCTGCCGCTCGACTACTTCGGCGGCAAGCGCACCGGCGACCTCATGGCGCGCATCGGCTCGGAAACCGACCGCATCAACGTCTTTCTGTCGCTGCACGCGCTCGATTTCGCCAACGACGTGCTGATGATCGTCATGACGGCGGTCATCCTGTTCTCGATCAACCCGCTGCTGGCCGTGGTCACGCTGGTGCCGCTGCCCTTCATCGCCTGGATGATCCACGTCGTGCGCGACCGCCTGCGCACCGGCTTCGAGAAGATCGACCGCGTCTGGTCCGAAGTGACCAACGTGCTGGCCGACACCATCCCCGGCATCCGCGTGGTCAAGGCCTTTGCGCAGGAGCGCCGCGAAGCCGAGCGCTTCCGCGTCGCCAACGCCTACAACCTGCAGGTCAACGACAAGCTCAACCGCACCTGGTCGCTGTTCACGCCGACCGTGTCGCTGCTCACCGAAATCGGCCTGCTCGTGGTCTGGGCCTTCGGCATCTGGCAGGTGGCGCGCGGCCACATCACGGTGGGTGTGCTCACCGCCTTCATCGCCTACATCGGCCGCTTCTACACGCGGCTCGATTCGATGAGCCGCATCGTCTCGGTCACGCAGAAGGCCGCGGCCGGCGCCAAGCGCATCTTCGACATCCTTGACCACGTGAGCAACGTGCCCGAGCCGGCCAACCCGGTGAAGGTGGAGCGCGTGCAGGGCCGCATCGAGATGAGCGGGCTGGGCTTTCGCTACGGCTCGCGCGCCGTCATTCATGACCTCGACCTGACCATCGAGCCCGGCGAGATGATCGGCCTCGTGGGCCACAGCGGCTCGGGCAAGAGCACGCTGGTCAACCTGATCTGCCGCTTCTACGACGTGACCGACGGCGCCATCAAGGTGGACGGCACCGACATCCGCCGCTTCGCCGTGGCCGACTACCGCCGCCACGTCGGGCTGGTGCTGCAGGAGCCGTTCCTGTTCTTTGGCACCATCGCGCAGAACATCGCCTACGGCAAGCCCGACGCCACGCGCGAAGAAGTCGTGGCCGCAGCCCGCGCCGCCCACGCGCACGACTTCATCCTGCGCCTGCCGCACGGCTACGACTCGCTGGTCGGCGAGCGCGGCCAGGGCCTGTCGGGCGGCGAGCGCCAGCGCATCAGCATTGCGCGCGCACTGCTCATCGACCCGCGCATCCTGATCCTCGACGAGGCCACCTCGGCCGTGGACACCGAGACCGAGAAGGAAATCCAGAAGGCACTCGACAACCTCGTGCAGGGCCGCACCACCATCGCCATCGCGCACCGTTTGTCCACGCTGCGCAAGGCCGACCGCCTTGTGGTCATGGACCGCGGCGAGGTGGTCGAGGTCGGGCCGCACGACGCGCTCATGGCCAAGCAGGGCGCCTACTGGCGCCTGTACCAGGCGCAGCTGCGCCAGGGCGACGAAGACGATGTGAGCGAGGGCGCCGCCGACGAGCGCGCCAACGCCCAGGCGCCGCTGGCCGTGAGCCACGCCGCCCATCCGGCAGGGGACGTGTGATGAGCACTAACACCAACAACACCATCAGCTTTGAACTCGCACGCGACACCTTCGGCCGCCTCGTGCTGACCGACGCACAGGGCGAGCGCCACGTGGGCGTGACGCCCGTGCGCGCCTTTCCGCTGAGCGCGCCCAACGAGGGCGTGTCGCTCGTCGGCAGCGAAGGCCGCGAACTCGTGTGGGTCGACCGCGTCGACCAGCTGCCCGCACCCGCGCAGGCGCTGCTGACCGAAGAACTCGCCGTGCGCGATTTCGCGCCCACCTTGCTGAAGCTGCACGGCGTGTCGAGCTTCGGCGTGCCCAGCACCTGGACCGTGAGCACCGACCGCGGCGACACCAGCTTCGTGCTCAAGGCCGAGGAAGACATCCGCCGTCTCGACGGCGGCGCGCTGCTCATCGCGAGCGCGCACGGCGTGCAGTTCCGCATTCCCGATACCAAGGCGCTCGACCGTGCCTCGCGCAAGCTGCTGGAGCGCTTTCTCTAGAAGCCGCCGAACAGGGCGGCTCGCAGCCGCATCGAACGGCTGCGAAAATCACGCATTTGCACTACAACGGCCCCGCCGTTGACGGACATGCCCCTGCACACCACCGCCCTCGTTCTGTTTTCCGGCGGCCAGGACTCGGCCACCTGCCTGGCCGAGGCCCTGTCCAAGTACCAGCGGGTCGAAACCCTGGGCTTCGACTACGGCCAGCGCCACCGCGTCGAGCTCGACGTGCGCGGCACCGTGCTCGCCAAGATCCGCGAGCGCTTTCCCGAATGGGCGCCACGCCTGGGCGAAGACCACGTGCTCACGCTGGCCGCGCTGGCCCAGCTCGGCGGCTCGTCGCTCACCGAAGAAGTCGCCTTTGCCATGCAGGCCGACGGCCTGCCCAACACCTTCGTGCCCGGGCGCAACCTGCTGTTTCTCACGCTCGCGGGCGCGCTGGCCTACCGGCGCGGGCTGCAGGTGATCGTCACCGGCGTCTGCGAAACCGACTTCTCGGGCTACCCCGACTGCCGCGACGACACCATGAAGGCGATGCAGCTCGCGCTGTCGCTCGGCCTGGAGCGCCGCCTCGTCATCGAGACGCCGCTCATGTGGATCGACAAGGCCGAGACCTGGGCGCTGGCCCACCGCCTGGGCGGCCAGCCGCTGGTCGACCTGATCGTCGAAGAAACCCACACCTGCTACCTCGGCGACCGCGAGCATCGCCAGGCCTGGGGCTACGGCTGCGGCGAGTGCCCGGCCTGCGAGCTGCGCAAGAAGGGCTGGGAGCGCTACGTCGCTGCGGGCTGAGCAGCGGTAGCGGTAGCGGTCTCGAGCCGGTAGCGCGCGCCGCCGCTCGCGCTTTCTTCCTGCGGCACCAGCGTCCACCGCTGGCCATGGAAATCGCCCACCGCCGGGCGGTGCGCAATCGACACCATCGCGCCGCCGCCCGCCCGTACCGTGTCGGCGAGCCGCTGGTAGAGCACGGCTTCGGCCGGCGCATCGAGCGCGCTGGTCACTTCGTCGGCGAACAGCCAGGCCGGCTTCTTCAGCAACACCCGCGCGATGGCCAGCCGCTGCTGCTCGCCGCCCGAGAGCTTCTGGCTCCAGGCATCGCTGTCGTCGAGCCGGTTCACGAGGTCGGGCAGCAATGCATCGACCAGCGCCTGTCGCAGCTGCTCATCGCTGAAGCCGGCGGCTGGGTGCGGGTAGGTCAACGCTTCGCGCAGCTTGCCGTCGGGCAGGTAGGGGCGCTGCGGCATGAAGACCGCGTCCGCCGGGGCCTGCACCTTGCCACTCGCGAACGGCCAGATGCCCGCGAAGGTGCGGAACAACGTCGACTTGCCGCTGCCCGAGGGGCCTTGCAGCAGCACGCTGTCGCCGGGACGCACCGCCAGCGCGGCGCCGGCCAGCAGCTGCGTGCCGTTGGGCAGCGCGACCGTGAGGCCGGTGGTGTCCAGTGCGGCGGCGTTGTCGTCGCGCTCCAGGCCGACGTCGCGTGCCGCGTGGGCGCGCATCGCGTCGTCGAAGCTGATCAGCCGGTCGGTGGTGGCGCGCCAGACGGCCACCTT
Source organism: Variovorax sp. YR752 (assembly GCF_943372545.1). Taxonomy (NCBI): domain Bacteria; kingdom Pseudomonadati; phylum Pseudomonadota; class Betaproteobacteria; order Burkholderiales; family Comamonadaceae; genus Variovorax; species Variovorax sp. YR752. Next base: position 42,535 of record NZ_CALRZC010000029.1, read on the forward strand.
GTCGTAGTTTTCGACGAACCAGCTCAGCGATTCCTGCACCTTGTCGAAGGCCGATGAAATCTGCATGAGGCCGCCCAGCTGAATGGCGCCGCTGAAAAAGCGCGGCGCCGACACGATGAACGGGAAGATCAGCGACGCCTGCCCGAACATCGCGGTGAACGTGACCAGGTTCTTCTGCTGCTTGATCAGCTGCAGGTAGTTGCGCAGCACCGCACCAAAGCGCACGTCGAGCTGGCCGCGCTCCACGGTCTCGCCGCGGTCGAGTGCGATGGCTTCGCTGTACTCGCGCACGCGCACCAGGTGGTGGCGGAAGTCGGCCTCGAAGCGCTGCTGGCGGAAGTTCAGCCCGATCAGCGGCCGGCCGATGAAGTGCGTGATGACCGTGCCGACCACGCAGTAGACCAGCGCCAGCCACACCATCGAGCCGGCCACTTGGTAGGTGCTGCCGCCCAGCGACAGGTCGAAGGTGCCCGACAGGCCCCACAGGATGCCGATGAAGCTCAGCAGCGTGACCACCGCGTTCATCAAGTCCATCGACAGCGTCATCGTGGCATTGGTGAACATCTGCATGTCTTCCTGGATGCGCTGGTCGGGGTTGTCGGGCGTGGCGCCGTCGGCCTGCGCGTAGCGCGCCAGCTCCAGGTGATAGAAGGCCCGGTCGGCCATCCAGCGGCCGAGGTAGTTGCGCGTCATCCAGGCGCGCCAGCGCAGCTGGAGCATCTGCGTCACATAGAACTTCAGCACCTGGATCGCGATGTTGAAGAAGGCCAGCACGGCGAACACGCGGATCTCGCGCCAGAAGACCGTCGCATCCTTGTTCTGCAGCGCGTCGTAGAAGCGGCCGTACCACTGGTTGAAGAGCACCAGCGCGTACACATACGCCAGGTTCAGCGCGACGATGCCCGCGAACATCAGGCGCGCCCGCCATTTCTCTTCGTCGGAGTTGAAGTAGGGCGCCGCGAGCCGGAACACGCGGCGCACGACCTGGACGAAGGTGCCGGCACGCGCGGCGATGGTGGGCGATGGGGCAGAAGATGACATGCAGATTTCCTCGCAGGCGCTCGTGCGCCAGACCTCGTGGGGAGCCCATCGTAGACAAAGCTTCCTTAGACGGGGCTGAAGCCGCCCGCGTCACCCCGTCGACATGACAGCCGTGTGACGCCCGCGGCCGCGCTGTGGCATCTCTGTGTCATGTGACAAACCTTTGTCACATAGCGCTGCGAGCATCGCTGCGTTCACGGCCCCGGCCGTGTTTTCTTTTTGCGTACACCGCCGTTCTTACCTCGAGGGAATCTCCCATGCTGCATCGTCGTCTGATGTGGGCCGCCGTGCCCGCCGCCCTGTTCTCGCTGGCTTTTGCCGCCTCGGCCCAGGGCCGCACCGAGCTGCTGGTCTACACCGCGCTCGAAGCCGACCAAGTACAGGCCTACAAGGCCGCCTTCGAAAAAGAAAACCCGGCCATCGAACTGAAGTTCGTGCGCGACTCCACCGGCATCGTCACCGCCAAGCTGCTGGCCGAAAAGGCCAACCCGCAAGCCGACGTGGTGTGGGGCCTGGCCGCCACCTCGCTGATGCTGCTGGACAAGGAAGGCATGCTCCAGCCTTACGCGCCCAAGGGCCTGGAGGCCATCAAGCCCACCATGCGCGACACCGCCAACCCGCCCAAGTGGGTCGGCATGGACGTGTGGTCGTCGGCCATCTGCTTCAACACTGTTGAAGCCACGAAGAAGAGCCTTCCCAAGCCCACCAGCTGGGCCGACCTGACCAACCCGGTCTACAAGGGCCAGATCACCATGCCTAACCCCGCTGCCTCGGGCACGGGCTACCTCATGGTGTCGGGCTGGATCCAGATGATGGGCGAAGACAAGGCCTGGAAGTACATGGACGCGTTGCACCAGAACATCGGCGTGTACAGCCTGTCGGGCAGCAAGCCCTGCCGCCAGGCCGGCGCCGGCGAGTTCGCGCTCGGCATGTCGTTCGAATACCGCGCCAACAAGACCAAGCGCGACGGCGCGCCCATCGACATCGTGCTGCCCAAGGAAGGCCTGGGCTGGGACATGGAAGCCACCGGCATCATGAAGGCCAGCAAGAAGCAGGACGCCGCCAAGGCCCTGGCCGACTGGGCTGTGACCAAGCAGGCCAACGAGCTGTACGCGAAGAACTTCGCCGTGCTCGCGCTGCCGGGCATCCAGGAAAAGCTCGAGTTCGTGCCGGGCGACGTCGAGAAGCTGCTGGCCAAGAACGACTTCAACTGGGCTGCCGCCAACCGCGACCGCATCCTGACGGAATGGTCGAAGCGCTACGACGCCAAGGCCGAAAAAAAGCCGATGTGATCGGGACTCCGGGTAGCCGCACATGACCAGCTTTCTCTCCCTTCGCGGCATCGGCAAGTCCTTTGGCGCCACGCGCGTGCTCGACGGCATCGACCTGGACATCGAGCCCGGCGAGTTCGTCTGCCTGCTCGGCCCCTCGGGCTGCGGCAAGACCACGCTGCTGCGCATTGTGTGCGGCATCGAGCGCGCCGACAGCGGGCAGATTCTGCTCGGCGGCCAGGACATCGCGGGCCTGCCGCCCGCGGCGCGCGGCTTCGGCGTGGTGTTCCAGTCGTATGCGCTGTTTCCCAATCTCACGGCGGCACAGAACATCGCCTACGGCCTGCACCCCACGGGCGCGCTGGCACGCGAGATGGCCAAGCGCTCGCGCGAAATGCTCGACCTCGTCGGCCTCGCCGCGCATGCCGACAAGTACCCCGTGCAGCTCTCGGGCGGCCAGCAACAGCGCATCGCCCTGGCGCGCGCCCTGGCGCCCAACCCGCGCCTGCTGCTGCTCGACGAGCCGCTCTCCGCGCTCGACGCGCAGGTGCGCGCCACCTTGCGCAGCGAAATCCGCGCGCTGCAGAAGCGCCTGGGCATCGTCACCATCATGGTCACGCACGACCAGGAAGAAGCCCTCTCGATGGCCGACCGCGTGGTGCTGATGCACAACGGCCGCATCGAACAGGCCGGCACCCCCGACGAGCTGTACCGCCAGCCGCGCACCCGCTTCGCGGCGGGCTTCGTGGGCCGCATGAACATGCTGCCCGCCACCGTGCTGGCCGGCGGCAAGGTGCGTGTGCGCGACAGCGAACTGTTCTGCGCACCGGGCAACCTCAGCGTCGGTTCGCAAGCCACCGTGGGCATCCGGCCCGAGCATGTGGTGGTGAAGCGCTTCGGCTCCGAACTCGGCACCAACAGTTTTGCCGCACGCCTGCTCGACACCGAGTTCTTCGGCAACCGCACCTCGGCCCGTCTGGCCTGCGAGCCGCTGGGCATCGAGATCGAAGCCGAGCTGCCCGCCGATGCGCGCAGCGGTGGCGAAGAGCCGCTGGTGCCGAGCAGCATGGTGCACATCCAGCTGCCGTTGAACGCGCTGTCGGTGCTGGCGCAATGACAAGACACGCATGAGCAGTTCTCCCGACGCCATCGCCGTCCGGCCGGTGGCGATGCCGCGTGCCGGCCACTTCGACCGCGAACGCTGGCTCACCCGCGCCGCCGTGGGGCTGGTCGTGCTGCTGCTTGTCGTGATCGTCGCACTCCCCGTCGGCGCGTTGGTCGGCCAGAGCTTCTACGACCGCGCGGGCGCGTTCGCAGGCCTGACCAACTTCGCGCGCTACTTCGAGAACCCCGCGCTCGTGCAGTCGGCCTTCAACAGCGTCGCCCTCGCGGTGATCAGCGCCGTGCTGTGCACCTCTATCGCCTACGTGTACGCCTACGGCCTCACGCTGTCGTGCATGCCCGCCAAGGGCCTGCTGCGCGCCGTGGCGCTCATGCCGCTGCTCGCGCCCTCGCTGCTGCCGGCCATCAGCCTGATCTACCTGTTCGGCAACCAGGGCCTGTTCAAGGGGTTGCTGGGTGATGTGTCGATCTACGGCCCGCTGGGCATCGTGCTCGGTTCGGTGTTCTGGACGCTGCCGCATGCGCTGCTGATCCTCACCACCGCCATGGCCACGTCCGACGGGCGTTTGTACGAAGCCGCGCAGACGCTGGGCGCCTCGCGCTGGCGCATCTTCCGCACCGTCACGTTGCCGGCGTCGCGCTACGGCCTCATCGTGGCCGCGATGGTCGTGTTCGTGCTCGTCATCACCGACTTCGGCGTGCCCAAGGTCGTGGGCGGCCAGACCGGCGTGCTCGCGACCGACATCTACAAGCAGGTGGTCGGTCAGCAGAATTTTCAGATGGGTGCGGTGGTCGGCCTCGTGCTGCTGATCCCGGCGGTGCTGTCGTTCCTCGTCGAGCGCCGCGTGCGCCGCAAGCAGGCCGCGGCGCTGTCGGCGCGCGCCACGCCGTACCAGCCAGAGCCCGTGAAGTCGCGCGACCGCGCGCTGCTCGTGTTCTGCACGCTCACCGCCATCGCCATCGTCGTGATGATCGGCATGGCCGTGTTCGCCTCGCTTGCCAGCTACTGGCCCTACAAGCTCACGCCGTCGCTGAAGAACTACGACTTCAGCAACATGGACGGCGGCGGCTGGGGCAGCTACAGCAACTCGCTGCGGCTCGCGCTGTACGCGGCCGTGGCGGGCGCGCTCGCCACCTTCGTGTCGGCCTACTTCGTGGAGAAGCCGCGCCACTTCGGCCTGCTGCGCGAGCTGCTGAACCTGCTGGCCAACCTGCCGCTTGCGGTGCCGGGGCTCGTGCTCGGCGTGGGCTACATCTTCTTCTTCAACGCGGCGTCGAACCCGTTGCACGGCATCTACGGCGGCATGACCATCCTGGTGGTCTGTACCGTGGCGCACTTCTTCTCGGTGGCGCACCTCACCTCGCTCACCGCGCTGCGCCAGCTCGACCGCGAGTACGAGCTGGTGTCCGAATCGATGGGCGTGCCGTTCTGGCGCACGCTGTGGCGCGTGCACCTGCCGGTGGCGCTGCCCACGGTGCTCAACGTGGCCGGCTACTTCTTCGTCAACGCGATGACCACCGTGTCGGCCGTCGTGTTCCTCTACTCGCCGCAGACCACGCTGGCCGCCATCGCCGTGCTCAACATGGACGACGCCGGCGACGTGGCGCCCGCCGCCGCGATGGCCTCGCTCATCATGCTCACGGCTGCCGTCGGCCGCGGCCTGTTCGCGCTGGCCGGGCATGGGGCGCTGAAGCGCACGCAGGCCTGGCGGCAGCGGTGACGAACTGCGCAGCTGCCTGACAGCGGCGGCGCCATGCCGATTGGCGCCACGTCCGACTTGACGCGCGATGTTGCAGGCTTAGCATGCGCCGCATGAGAAGCACAGCCTTTGTTCTTCTGTTGTGTCTCGGCCTGCTGACAGCGGCCTGTGACGGCAAGCGCAAGCCCGGTGTGCCGGTGCCGAAGGCCTTGTCGTCGAGCGTCGTCGTCGTCATGCCCGCGCCGTTCGTGGGCTGAGGCTGCCGGGCGTTGACGCGCACCGGCCACGGGGTACGTCTCAGGACGGGACGTACGCCAGCACTTCATCGCCCGCTGCATCGAATTCGCCCGTGGGCTTCCAGCCCAGGTGCCGGTAGAACCCGTGCGAGCGCACCTGCGGATCGGGCGAGCAGCCCAGAAAAAGCCGCTGGAAGCCGAGCCCCTTGAACTCGTCGACCATCAACGCGAGCAGCGCCTTGCCGATGCCCTGGCCTTCGTGCGCAGGCAGCAGCGCCAGCACGGCGACCTCGCCGGTGTCGCGGTCGCCGAAGCAATAGCCGGCCAGCTCGCCGTCGACCAGCGCGACATGGCCGGGCCGCGAGCCATCAGCGATGCTGGCCTGCCAGCTTTCCAACGTGATGCCGAGCGCCTTCAGGTCTTCGACTGAGAAAGCGTTCTCTCGTGTCCGGCCGCGCAGTTCGATGCACGCGGGCGTGTCTTCAGGCACGGCCTGTCTGTAGGTGATTTGCATGCGTTGGGTTCTCGAAGGCGTGCGCAGCAAGCGACGCAGCCTTCCGCGAGAATGCCACACGACATGCGCCGCCCGATGCATGCGTGGAGACAAAAAGAATGAAGACGACACACGACACAGCCATCGTCCACCAGCCCGACTCGCGCTACGCCATGGTGCGCCTGGCGCTCACGCTGCTGGTCATGACGGTCGGCAGCAGCGGCATGTACGTGGTGTCGGTCATGCTGCCCGCCGTGCAGGCCGAGTTCGGCGTGGCGCGCGCCGATGCCTCCATGCCCTACACGCTGCTGATGCTGGGCTTCGGTTTCGGCGGCGTGCTCATGGGCAAGCTGGCCGACCGCATCGGCGTGATGAAGCCGCTGCTGATGGGCTCGGTCTTTCTCGCGGCCGGCTACATCGCCACGGGCCTGTCGCAAGACATCGTGTCGTTCACCATCGCGCAGGCGCTGCTGGTCGGCCTGCTCGGCAGCTCGGTGGCCTTTGCGCCGCTGGTGGCCGACACCTCGCTGTGGTTCGTCAAGCGGCGCGGCATCGCGGTGGCCGTGTGCGCCAGCGGCAACTACCTCGCGGGCGCCGTGTGGCCGCCCATTGCGCAGCACTTCGTCGAGCAGGTGGGGTGGCGCCAGACCTACGTCGGCATGGGCATCTTCTGCGGCGTGACGATGGCGCTGCTCGCGCTCTTCTTCCGCGCACGGCCGCCGGCACTGGCCGAAGCGGCGCCGGTGTCGCACGTTGCGGGCAGCACCCTGGTGCGCGACATGACGCGGCCCTTCGGACTGAGCCTGGGCACGGCGCAGGGCCTGCTGTGCGTGGCGGGCGTGGCCTGCTGCGTGGCGATGGCGATGCCGCAGGTGCACATCGTGGCGTACTGCGGCGACCTGGGTTATGGCCCGGCGCAGGGCGCGATGATGCTGTCGCTGATGCTGGGCTTCGGCATCGTGAGCCGGCTGGTGTCGGGCGCCATCTGCGACCGCATCGGCGGGCTGCGCACGCTGATGCTGGGCGGCCTGCTGCAGTGCGTGGCGCTGCTGCTGTTTCTGCCCTTCGACGGGCTGGTGCCGCTGTATGTGATCTCGGCGCTGTTTGGGCTGTTCCAGGGCGGCATCGTGCCCTCGTACGCGATCATCGTGCGCGAGCACTTTCCGCCCAAGGAAGCCGGTGCGCGCGTGGGCACCGTGCTGATGTTCACGCTGTTCGGCATGGCACTGGGCGGCTGGATGTCGGGCAAGGTGTTCGACCTGACGGGCAGCTATCACGCGGCCTTTTTGAATGGCATCGGATGGAACCTGGTGAACGTGAGCATCGCGGCGTTCCTGTTGTTCAGGGTGAGCCGGATGCGGCGGGGTGGGGTGGCGGTGGCGGCTTGAGGATGCGTGGCCACGGCCGACTCTCAGTGGCGAGTGGCCGCGTCTTGCTGCGTGTCACTCTCTTGGACGACTTCCAGTTCATCAGCAAGGAAGTCGCCCAGCCAGACCGAGATACCGTCGCCGTGGGAACTCTCAACCACATACCTGTCAGGCAGACCGGGCGCTGACAGCACATCGAGCAAGGTTCCAATGTCTCCAGGAGCAGGAGGCCGTTGGTTGACGCCCCATCCGTCATAGACATCAGCGGGTCCGAGCAGCTTCAAGACGCGCACGACGGCGAAGGGTTTCAGTGGTTTGTCCACGGATTGCGGTTCGTTGGTGATGTGATGCACTTCGAACGGGCACAGTTTCACCGGGAATCCGGATTGAAGAGCGCAGCAAAGAAGCGTCGAATCAATCGGTGAATCTCGAAGTACAGGAAGATCGCGAATGCGGCGACACAGAGTGCGGTGCCACCTTCAGTGGGTCCGAGCAGCAGTACGAACAGGCCGATGACGAAGAGGCAGATGCATGCAAAACGAACGCCTGTCCGAGTCGCCCGCTCGCTCTCTGCCTTTTTGCGCGCATCTTCGTTGGCGCGTTGCACTTGCGCTCCCACGTCGGCCGCCGTCGCTCGAATCTCTTCGCGAATTCCACTCGGGTTGCGTCCGCTCAGAACGATGCGAAGCGCATTGCCAGCCTCCTCCGAGAGGCTGTCGCCACGGGTAACGAGGAGATACGAGAGTTCCTCGTCAGTCATTCTGGAGTAGCGATCCAGAAAGTACGCTGTTTGTGCTTCTTCCAATTTCAAAACTCCTGGCTTGAGTCGACCTCTTGGCGGAATTCAATCGCTCGATTTCAACTCAGGCGGTTGGGCTATGGAAGGACGCGTTCTGCACGCCAGGTCTTGCCGCCATCCAGCGAGACCATGAACCTACCGTTCAAGCCGACATAGCCGATTTTTTCCGTGCCGCCCAGTGCGACGAGGGCGCCGCCGATGGTCTTTGGCGAACCAGCCAAGGACCATGTATGACCGGCGTCGTTGGTTCTCCACACGGACTGTTCAATCAGCTCCGGATCAAAAGCCGCCCTGGAGTCGAGACGAATGACATAGCCGACTTTCTCCGAGACAAACAGCAAGCTGCCATTGGCCCAGTTGAGATCGCCACGCCTTTCCCAGCTCTTGCCATTGTCCTGGGAGGTCGTGAAGTAGATGCCCGTCATCGGAATGCCAGCAAAGCGGCCGACGCTTCCATCGTTCAGGGAGGCCCAGTTGGAAGGAACGTTCTCGTCGCCCGAGGAAACATCCCTCCAGACCGGATCTGCGCTGCTGTATTTGAGAACCTCTGTCTTGCTCTGAAACCCTCCCACGGCAACAAGCACCTGACTGCTTGCTTCGAGAACATATCCGCGCACGTCGTTCATTGGGTTCGCAAAGAGTGCACGGGGTTTCGAGAACTGTTCCTTCAAGGGACGGTCTGCCGCAGCGTCGAGAGAAAGACCGAGAAATCGATCGCTCGTTTGAACCACAACGAGTGCATCGTTGCTGCCTGGTAGCGGCCCGACGTGAATGACGGACGAATCCTTGACCGGCAACGCGATCGACTCCCAACTGCCCGTGGCTGTGCGACGCACCATCAAGATGCCATCGTCAGAGCCCGCATACAACTCGCCGCCACGACCTACATACAAGGACCGAATCGGCAGGGAGGTCGGCGTCTGCAGAAATGACCAAGTCCCTTGTCTACTTCGCACGGCGATTTGACCGAACGATTCACCGAACAGAACGCTGCCATCGGACCGCAGCGACGGTGATGAAGCCCGCATGGTCAATCCCCGGGACTCGTCATGGATCTTGCGGCGTGCGCGAAGCCGGTCACCGTCGCTCCATCCCAAGACCGGCCGCTCACTTAACTGATCACGCAGCGTTGGATTGAGGCGCTGAAGGACGGCTCGTCTGTCAAAGAGCGCCTCCGGAGCGATGCCCCACCGAAACTCCCGCGACTCGACGGGATAGTGCTTGCGTATGAACGCGACCGTGCCGAGATCGGTCAGCTGGCCGGCCGCAACTGCGAACCCTGGAAGCGCATCGGAGGCATCGGCGAAGTTGGTAAGGGTGGCCATGCCTGAGGCTGAACTCTCAACGCTGTGGATCTCATATGTTCCGGCAGGCAGCGCACCCACAAAAAAGCTGTGGTTTTCGATGGAGTCGGAACGATTCGAGAGCGACGTCAGGTCCGAAGTCTCCAGGTTCTTGACCCAGAGTCGGGACCATTGACTAAAGTACGTGGAGACCCGCGCGCGATTGGACGTCATCTTCAGAGAGACCACGCCCTGTGCGGAGGTCAACTGCAGCGAGCTCGGCGCATTCCTCGCTCGCTCTTCAGGCGAGATCGGCGATATCGCACATCCGCTCAAGAGAAAACAAGCTGCCAACCAGGACGCGATCGTGAGGCGAAGCAATGAGCTCTTCGGATTCTTGGCTGTCGCTTGTCGAGTGAAGTTAAACATCGTTCTTTTGATCGGGCCGAAGCCCTTGCTCGTTTTGAATAGGGGCCTGTCAGATACAGAACCACCCGGTGCGGCTGGACGATTGCAGGCTGAAAAAAAAGCACCTGCCCAGAGCCTTCTCCACCGCCCCTAATTCATCGTCGGCTGCTGCGGCGGCGACGTGATGAAGAACCGGATCGGCACTTCCCGCCACACCACCGTGCCGTCGTCCGGCGTCGGCTTGAAGCGCCATGTGCGAACGGTCTCGACGGCCGAGCGGTCCAGCCGTGCGTGGCCGCTCGGTTCCTTCACTTCGACGCTCGCCGGCAGGCCGTCGGGCGTGGTGCGCACGCGCAGCAGCACCATGCCTTGCTCTCCGTTCATCCGCGATTCGGCCGGGTAGGGCGCGTTCGCGTTGGGCGGTTGCGGCGACCACTCGCCGGGTGTCGACGGCGGTGCCGCGCAAGCCATCAGCAGGGCAGCGGTGGCGCCCACCATGAGCGCGCGGGCGAAGGGCCAGGGTGAAGTCTTCATCGCGTCTTCCTGTTTGAATTCAAGGCGAACCGGCCGAGTATCGGCGACACCTTCACCGGCCTCAGGCCGCGTCCGCGACCAGTCGGCCCAACGTCTGCAAGGCCTGCTCGCTGTGCGCATCCCACGCATGCCCGTAGTTCAGCCGCAGGCAGTTCGCGAACGCGCGCGTCGCCGAGAAGATCGGCCCCGGCGCCACACTGATGCCACGCTCCAGCGCCAGGCGATGGATCTCCAGCGCATTCACCTGCGGCGGCAATTCAACCCACAGGAAGTACCCGCCCAGCGGCCGCGTGGCGCGCGTGCCCGCCGGAAAGTAATGCCCCACGGCCTGCGCGAAAGTGGCCTGCTGCATCGCCAGCGTCTGGCGCAGCTTGCGCAGGTGCTTGTCGAAGCCGCCCTTCTCGAGGTAGTCGGCCAGCGCCAGCTGCGCGGGCACCGAGGTGCTGAGCGTGGTCGTGAGCTTTTGACGCGCGACCTTGCGCGCGAAGCGCCCGGCCGAGGCCCAGCCGATGCGGTAGCCGGGCGCGAGGCTCTTCGAGAACGACGAGCAGTGCAGCACCAGCCCCTGCGTGTCGAAGGCCTTGGCCGGCGGCGGACGGCGCTCGCCGAAGTAGAGCTCGGCGTACACGTCGTCTTCGATGAGCGGCAGTTCGTGCCGCGCGAGCAGTTCGACCAGCGCCTTCTTCTTCGCGTCGGGCATCAGGCTGCCGAGCGGGTTCTGGAAGGTGGTCATGAGCCAGCAGGCGGTCGGTTGGTGCGCGGCGATGGCCTGCGCCAGCGCGTCGAGGTCGATGCCTTCGCCCGGGTGCGTCGGCACCTCGATGGCGCGCAGGCCCATGCGTTCGAGCGCCTGCAGCGCCGCATAGAAGGTGGGCGATTCGACGATCACCGCATCGCCCGGCCGCGTCACGGCCGAGAGGCAGAGGTTGAGCGCTTCGAGCGCACCGTTGGTGACGACGATCTCCTCGGCCGGCACCGGCAGGCCGTCCGCCAGGTAGCGCAGTGCGATCTGCCGGCGCAGGGCCGCGCTGCCGGGCGTGAGGTCGTCCACGGTGCGCCACGGGTCGAGCGACTTGGCGCTGGCCGCCATGAACTGGCCCAGCCGCGCCAGCGGAAACAGCAGCGGGCTCGGAAAGGCCGAGCCGAAGGGCACGACCTGGCGCGACATGCTGGCTTCGAGGATGTCGAACACCTGGTCGCTCACGTCGAGCGCGCGCGGACCCTCGGCGGGGCGCGAGGTGAGGGTGGTTTCGGGCGGCGCGTCGCGCAGGCCGCCGCCGGCCACGTAGTAGCCCGAGCGGTCGCGCGCGCGCACGAGGCCGCGCGCTTCCAGCAGGTAGTAGGCTTGGAACACGGTGGAGGCGCTCACGCCGCGGCTGCTGCCCGTGTGGCGCACGGAGGGCAGGCGGTCGCCGGTCTTGAGGGTGCCGTTGCGGATCGAGGCCTCGATGTCGGCGGCCAGGGCTTCGTAACGCTTCATCGGGGTTTCATCGGGGGGCCGTTGTCATTCGCGGGGACTCTAATCTGATATGGTGAATCGAGCTGGATCTGCATCTGTTTTTTTTGCCCCGTTTGCGCGACAGTGGACCCATGTTCAATCTGATGCGCGCGGTGCGCGCCGTACTCTGGAGCTTCATCGGGCTGGGCGGCCGCC